>CAUEKL010000279.1 GCA_959018215.1 uncultured Gemmiger sp. | reverse complement strand
CCACTTCGGTCATTTCCACCATGAAGGTGGACTGCCCGGCGGCCAGGTCATCGGAGGCACCTACGCGGGTAAAGATGGCATCCACCACCCCCACCCGGCATTGGGCGGCAGGCACAAAGGAACCGATTTGGGCCATCAGGGCGATCAACGCATTCTGACGCATGTAGGTGGACTTGCCGGCCATATTGGGGCCGGTGATGATGAGCATACGGTTTTCGCCCTCATCCAGGGTGGTGTCGTTGGGCACAAACAGGCTGGATTTGAGCATCTGCTCAATCACCGGGTGACGGCCTTCCGCAATATCCAGCACGTCGCTGTCGTCCACTGTGGGCTTGACGTAGTTGTTCTGCACCGCAGCTTCGGCAAAGGAAGCCAGCACGTCCAGCTGGGCCACGGCGGTGGCGGTACGCTGGATGCGCAGGAGCTGGGCGGAAATATCACTGAGCAGTTCGGAGAAGAGCTGGTGTTCCAGGGCCAGGAGACGTTCGTTGGCGCCCAGGATCTTGTTTTCCAGCTCTTTCAGTTCCGGAGTGATGTACCGTTCCCCGGTGGTCAGGGTCTGCTTGCGGGTAAAGGTATCCGGCACGCTGCCCACATAGCTGCGGCTGACCTCGATGTAATAGCCGAAGACCTTGTTGAACCCGATCTTCAGCTTGGGAATGCCAGTCTGCTGGCGCAGGTCGGCTTCCAGTTGGGAAAGCACGCCCTTTCCGCCATGCATGATGTCCCGCAGCTCATCCACTTCGGAATTATACCCTTCCCGGATGGCGCCGCCGTCCTTGAGGTTGGCCGGGGGATCATCCACCAGCGCGCGGCTGACCTTGTCCAGAATATCAGACAGCGGATCAACGGCTTCAGCCAGATCGTCCAGCAGTTTGGCGCCGGCCGCGGCGGCCTGTTCCTTGACCTGGGGCAGACGCTGACAGGTATCTCCCAGGGCTTTGACCTCCCGGGGGGTGGCGGAGCCGTACAGAATGCGGGTGGTCAGGCGCTCGATGTCGAACACATGGGAGAGAGCTTCTTTCAGCTCAGCCCGCCCCACGTTGGCGTTGTACAGTGCTTCCACGGCGTCCAGACGTTCGTTGATGACCTTGCTGTCCACCAGCGGCTGTTCGATCCAGGAACGCAGCATCCGCTTGCCCATGGAAGTTTCGGTCTTGTCCAGCACCCACAGCAAAGTGCCCTTTTTTTCCCGGCCGCGCATGGTCTCGGTCAGTTCCAGGTTGGCCCGGGTCACGGCGGAAAGGCGCATGTACTGAGCATCGGCATAGTTGACCACCGCCTTGATGCGCTCAGTGCCGTGCTTCTGAGTCTCGTACAGATACCCCAGCAAGGCGCCGAAGGCCTGCGGCACAAATCCGTCGGGGGCAAAACCGCAGCTCTTGTTCCAGTCCTCTCCGAACTGGCGGCTGAGCATGCTTTCCACCGTGGTCTGCTTGTAGCAGGAATCCTCCCGCAGTTCCACCAAGGCGTTGGTGTGCTGTTTGATATAGTTGGTCAGATCCTTCAGGTCCAGCACCGCCGGATTGATGAGGATCTCACTGGGCATGTACCGGCACAGCTCGGTGATGAGCGCGCCGCCCATTTTTTCATTGTGCAGCTCGGTGGCGTAGGCTTCGCCGGTGGAAATATCCGCAAAGCAGATCCCGGCTTTCCAGCCGCCGCGTACCTTTTTGGCGTAGATAGAGCACAGGTAGTTGTTCTTGTCCTCCGCCAGCATGCTGCTTTCAATGACGGTACCCGGGGTGACCACACGGATAATATCCCGCTTGACCAGTCCCTTGGCCATGGCAGGGTCTTCCATCTGCTCACAGATGGCTACCTTATACCCCTTGGCAATCAGCCGGGCCACATAAATTTCGTAGGAGTGAAAGGGCACGCCGCACATGGGCGCGCGCTCTTCCTGACCGCAGGCTTTGCCGGTCAGGGTCAGTTCCAGTTCACGGGACGCCGTCAGGGCATCCTCATAAAACATCTCATAGAAGTCCCCCACACGGTAAAAGAGGATCTCATTGGGATGCTGCTTCTTGATTTCAAAATACTGCTGCATCATGGGCGATACATTCTGTCCGGCCATGCTTCACACTCCTGCTTCTTTCACTGTGCCCGTAATCCTTTGCTTTTCTCAGTGGCAGCCGCCGCAAGTGGCGCAGCTGCCGGTGCAGCCGCTCTGGGGCGGATTGACGGTCATGGGATCGCCGCCGTTCATGGCGGTGTTGATGATGGCGTCGATGTGGTTGATCAAAGCCTCACATTCGGACTTGGCGGCGTTGTAACGCACCATGCCTTCGCTGGCCATGATCTGGCTGTACAGGTCGTTGACCTTTTTGTTCAGTTCGGCCACACGCTCGTGATCGGTGGTGCTTTTGGAGGTTTCATTGTTCAGATCCAGGCGGGCCAGGTTGAACTCGCCGATAAGGTTCTGCAGTTCCTGGTCCATATCGTTTTCACGGCGGGCAGCGTCCAGCTCCAGATAACGGGGGTCGGTCTGCAGGGCCATGGCGGCTTTCTTGAAGAGATCGATGCAATCCATTTTATAATTCTCCTTTGATTGTGTTTGATTTTTTGAATCCTATGCAGTATAGCTTGGAATCGAGGGTTTATTCAGTGACCAGCTCACCCAGCAGCAGGGCGGCACGGGAACCGGTCAGGCGAACCTTGGCATACTGTCCCACCAGGTCCTCACTGCCGGAAAACTCCACCACCAGGTTGTTATCCAGCCGGCCGTTGAGGGTGCCTTCCAGCCGGCCGGCGCCTTCCACCAGGACCCGAACCGTCTGCCCTGCCAGTTCCGCGATGGCCGCAAAAGCAATGCGGTCCTGGGTACGCAGCAGCCGGTCCATGCGGGCGGCCTTTTCGGCATGGGTGACGGGGTCTTCCATCTTGGCGGCAGGGGTTCCTTCCCGCTTGGAATAAATAAAGGTGAACAGCTGCATATATCCCACGGTTTCCACCAGGTCCAGCGTCTTCTGGAAATCCTCCTCGGTTTCTCCGGGGAAGCCCACAATGATATCGCTGGAGAAGGTCACGCCGGGAATCTGACGGCGGGCATACTCCACCAGTTCCAGATACTGTTCCACCGTATAGTGCCGGTTCATCTGCTTGAGAATCCGGTCGCTGCCGGACTGCACCGGCAGATGAATATGCTTGCACAGATGAGGCTGGGCGGCGATGGTGTCGATAAGTT
>CAUEKL010000278.1 GCA_959018215.1 uncultured Gemmiger sp. | reverse complement strand
CCCCTGGGTCCCGGCGCTGCGGCGTTCCAGCAGCGCGTATCGCCGCCCACCCCGGGCCAGCAGTTCCATGGTGCCCACCGCCTGCAGACGGCCGTGGGCGTCCCGGGCCAGAGGAGCAAAACAGTCCCGGCGCACCGGCACAAAGTCAAAGTACCCGTCCCGGGGCACCGGTTTCAAAAGACATTCGCCCCCCACCAGGGCGTTTTGCAGCGCCCGGCGGCGCACGGCGTTCAGCGCCCGCAGGTTGTGCTGCATCCAGTCGGCGCCGGTAAGCCGGGTCTCGTACTCCGCAAAGACGGCCCGGCAGAGCTTGTCCACGATGAGCACCGGCAGCCGCCCGGCGGGGTCCTCCCCCGGCAGGGCGCGGCCGAAATACAGGTCGAACCACTCGCGGATGGCCGCGTGCATGGCCGGTCCGGTCACGTCGGAGCGGCCAAAGGCCTGTTCCAGAAAACTCTTCAATCCTTCCTCCTTTGTGTTCAGCTGCCCCGGCGCCGCCAGATGCTTTCCACCGCATACCGCACCGCGTCGATGTGGTGGTTGTTCACATCGGGGTAGCCGGGCAGCACCGTTCCGGTGCGGGCATCCCGCTCATACTCGTAGGCGGTGAACTCGGCGGCGGTATCGGGGCAGCGGGCGGGGTCAATGACGATGGCCCCCAGGCTTTGCAGCCATTTCATGCTCTGTTCCACACTGCCCGGCCCCTTGCGGGCGGCGCGGCAGGGCAGACCGTAGGCCCGGTAGTCGGCGCAGCTTTTGGGCTCGGCGGAGTCGGCGGTGAGCCAGCCCCCCTCGTCCCCGCCCACGCCCCGGTCCCGCAGCAGCCGGGCGGTGTCCCGGTTGGAGGTACGGCGGCGGGTGAGCTCATCAAAGATGTACAGCACCCGCCGGGCAGGGTCATAGGCCACGGCGTTGTAGGCCCAGGGGTCAGGGTACCAGCCCCAGTCCACCCCGTGGTACAGCCGGTCAAAGGCCGCGACGGTCTCGTCCGGGATGGGTTCCAGCTGCAGGTTGTCGAACACCGCCGCGCCGCTGCCCACCACCTCGCCCAGGTACTCGTGGCGGTAAGCCACCGGGTTGACCTGTTTCAGATGTTCGGCGTCGGCCAGAAAGCGGGGTCCCAGCCAGTGGGGCGGCAGGTCCTTGTAGGTGGAGTGGAGCACCCGCCGCCCGGCCCGGGGTTCCAGCACATACTGGTTCACCCAGCTGCGGCCCATGGCGGGCGGGTTGAAGCTCTTGAAGGCCAGGCTGAACCCGCCGCCCCGGAAAACGCTCTGCTCCACACTGCGCACCTCCTCGGGGCCGTCGAACTGATCCAGCTCCTCGAACCAGGCCAGGCCGATGTACCCGAAGGGCGCCCGCACGCTCTTGAGCTTGCCCGCATCGTCCAGGCCGAAGAAGAGGATCTTCTGGCCGGTGGGCAGGTAGGTGCACTCCATGGGGCTGACGGTGCACCGGAACTTGCGTCCCAGGCCCAGGGCGGCGATGGCCCAGCAGATCTGGGCATAGACACTGGTGCGCATGGTGCCGCCCACCTTGCGCAGCACCACGGCGTGGCAGTCGGGGTGGCGCAGCAGCTGCAGAATGATTTCCAGGGAAATATAGCTGGATTTGCCGGATCCTCGGCCGCCTTTCAGCACCAGCTCCTCCACCTCGCCCCGGCGCACCGCGCAGTGCTCCTGCCAGAACACCGGGGCAATCACATCTTTCAGTCGTACACGGATGGGTCGTTCCTCCTTTCCTGTGCAGGGGTCATTCCCCGTCCAGAATGATCACCCCCTCCTCGTCCCCCGGGCCGTCCCCCATGCCCAGGTAGCGGTAGATCATCTCCAGCGCCCGCAGCTTGTCCGCCGCCTTCACCGGCAGGTCGCCGCCGCGCAGGTCGGCAAAGGCGATGAGCGCCAGCTCGTCCAGCACCCGGTCAGGCGTGATTGCATCCTGCATCGTTCATCCCCCTTTCCGCACCATTAGCCTACCATGCTGCGGCCCGAAAGTTCAACAAAGCGTTACCGTATTCTGTAAGTACAGGATACGAAAAAAGGCCGAATCCTCACTGCAGCCCCCGCAGCCGTCCTTTTCGTTCCGGTTCTGCCGCGGGTTCCTGCACTTCCAAGGCAAGCAGCCGCACCCCTTCGGTCTGCAGCTGTTCCACCCGCCGGGGCACCACCCCCATCTCGTCGGCGGCCTCGGCGATGGTCTGCCCCTGCAAAAACCGGCGGCAGAGCACCTCCCGCTGCCGTTCGTCCGCCAGGCGGCTGATGGCTTTCACCATCCGGCGGCGCAACAGCACGCACCGGGCTCCCTGGGCTTCCATCTCCTGCCGGGCCTGGGCCAGGTCCCTGGCCAGCCAGTCCGGAGGCGGAGCATCCTCCCGGCCGTCCCGGGCGCGGCACAGCTCCCGTCCCTGGGCGCGCAGGGTCTCCAGCTCGGCGCACAGCAGCCGCAGACGGCTCTGTTCCTGCCGGTACCGGCTCAGCCATTTGATCTTTTCCCGATTGTCCATAGTTCCTCCTTCGGCATCTGCCTGTTACAACGTTACGGTTTTCTGTAAAGACAGTGTACATCAACAACCATAGGTTGTCAAGCATTGCAACCATTCTTTTTTTCGCTCCTGGCGGTATGCAAAAAAATTCCCGGCAGCGCAGCTTGCTGCCGGGAAAACGAGTTTACTTGTTGTCAGCACAGGGGCGCCAGCAGGCGCAGCGCGGCGGAAAGCAGGGTGCCGAACCAGCTGGTGCGGCACTCGCTCAGGTCCACCAGATGGCTCTTCTCCTCAATGTCCAGCATATCCGCCCGCAGATCCTCCAGGGCCTTGCAGCCGTACAGCACCACGCTGCACTCAAAGTGGAGGTAGAGGCTGCGGTAGTCCAGGTTGATGGACCCCACCGCTCCGATGCGCCCGTCGCACAGCCAGTTTTTTTCGTGGAGGAACCCGGGGGTATAGGTAAAGACCTTGACCCCTGCCCGGATAAGAGCCGGGAAGTAGCTGCGGGTGAGCTGGTAAATGCTCTTTTTGTCCGGGATGGCGGGGGTATACACCCGCACATCCACCCCCCGCTTGGCGGCCAGGCAGAGGGCGGTGAGCATGTCGTTGTCCAGGATCAGGTAGGGGGTGGTGATGAACAGCTCCCGCTGGGCCTGGTTGATCATTTCCAGATATACATTCTTGGCCACGCACTCATCATCCACCGGGGAGTCGCAGAAAGGCTGCACCAGCCCGGTG
>CAUEKL010000277.1 GCA_959018215.1 uncultured Gemmiger sp. | reverse complement strand
GGGCAATATCATTGCGTTCGGCGGCCGCGTGATGGACGATTCCAAGCCGAAATACATCAACAGCCCCGAAACTCTGGTCTACAAAAAGTCCCGCACGCTGTTTGCATTGAATCTGGCCAAGAAATCCGCTTCCAAGCGGTTCATCCTGTGCGAAGGGTATATGGATGTCATCAGCATGCACGAGGCGGGTTTCGACACCGCCGTGTGTGCCTGCGGCACCGCTCTGACACCGGAGCAGGTCAAACTCCTCAGCGAATACGCCGAGGAAGCAGTGCTCAGTTACGACTCGGACGAGGCAGGGCAGAAGGCTACGGCACGCAGTCTGTCCCTGTTTGCCAACACGCCGGTAAAGGTGTCGGTGCTGTCCATTCCCGGGGCCAAGGACCCGGATGAGTTCATCCGCCATTACGGCAAGGAACGGTTTGAGATGATCCTGGACGGCGCCGCCAACCCAACCGAGTTCCGGCTGGGCAAGATCAAGCAGAAATATGACCTGCGCACAGACGACGGCCGTCTGGAATATATCCGGGAGGCCATTGACATACTGGCTTCGGGGAACGTTTCGCCCACCGCCCGGGATGTGTATGCCGGGCGTATAGCAGGGGAGACCGGTGTTTCTAAGCAGGCGATTTTGTCCCAGATGGAAGGTGCCCTCAAGGGGGCGGCCCGCCGCGCCCGCCGCAAGGAACAGCATGATATGGCGGCCCAGGGCAACGGGGCTGATATCCGGGTGCCCTATGAACGGGGTGGACAGGAAGCCATGGGGGCTGCTGCGGCGGCCCGCCAGCTGGTGGCGGCCATGCTCCAGGACCCGGACGAGATTCCCTATGTGCGCGGGCAGCTGGATCTGGAGGATGTTCCCGAGCCGGAAATTCAGGCGGCTGTGCGCGCTATCTATGACTGTGCAGACAAGAAAATTCCCATCAACGCCACCTCTCTGGCTTCCTGCCTGGAAGACGGCGCGTACACACTGGTCATGAAGGTACAGGCTCAGAACAGCGGACAGCGTCTGGTGCGCAAAGATATCGACATGTTTTTGGAACGCCTGCGCCATGCGGTGCCCAAAAGCAAACAGGCGGCACAGACCAGTGATGAGGATTTCCGGAAGCTGTTTGCATCCATTACCCAGGAAAAAGTCCATGAACCGCCGCCCGAAACACCGTGAAGGGTGTTGGCGGCAGATGGCTTTTGAGATAGATCCCGTTTTGTGACGGGCAGAGAAAACAGGCCGTGCCGATGGTGGGACGGCCCTGCAAAAAGGAGATTTACTTATGGCAGAGAAGAAAGATCCTATCCGCGCGTTGATTGAACAGGGACGCCGTGCCGGCAAACTGACCAACAGCGAGATCGGGGATGCGATGGAGGAAAGCGGCCACGGCCTGGACGTGGAACAGATGGAAAAGCTCTACGAAGAGCTGGAAAGCCACGGCATTGAGGTTGTGGACGATGATCCCGTTGCCGACGGCAGTGATTCCTCTCTGACGGAGGATAACGTGGATGACTTTGAGGATGCGCTGGCGACCGAAGGCGTTGCCATTGATGACCCCGTCAAGGTTTATCTGAAAGAAATCGGCCGTGTGCCTCTGCTGACGCCCGAGGAGGAGGTAAACCTGGCTCTGGCTATCCAGAAGGGCGGCAAGGAAGGCGAACGCGCCAAGCAGCGCCTGAGTGAGGCAAACCTGCGTCTGGTTGTTTCCATTGCCAAGCGGTATGTGGGCCGCGGTATGCAGTTCCTGGACCTGATCCAGGAAGGCAACCTGGGTCTGATCAAGGCTGTGGAAAAGTTTGACCATACCAAGGGCTTCAAGTTCTCCACCTACGCAACCTGGTGGATTCGGCAGGCCATTACCCGTGCCATTGCCGACCAGGCCCGTACCATCCGTATTCCGGTGCATATGGTGGAGACCATCAACAAGGTCAAGAAGGTCTCCAGCCAGCTGCTGCATGAAAACGGCCATGAGCCCAGCGCAGAGGAGATCGCCAAGCGACTGGACATGCCGGTGGACAAGGTCCGTGAGATCATGCGGGTGGCCCAGGAACCCGTCAGCCTGGAAACCCCCATTGGCGAGGAGGAAGACAGCCATCTGGGTGACTTTATCCCCGATGATGATGCCCCGGTTCCGGCGGAAGCGGCCAGCCAGACCCTGCTTAAAGAGCAGCTGGGCAGCGTGCTCAAGACCCTGACTCCCCGTGAGGAAAAGGTCCTGCGGCTGCGTTTCGGCCTGGAAGACGGCCGTCCCCGCACCCTGGAAGAGGTCGGCAAGGAGTTCAACGTTACCCGTGAGCGTATCCGCCAGATCGAGGCCAAGGCGCTGCGCAAGCTGCGCCATCCCAGCCGCAGCAAAAAGTTGCGTGATTTTCTGGACTGATTTCCCAATATAATGCAAGAGCCCGCAGGTGTACAGGCCTGCGGGCTTATTTTATACTGCTCTGAATGTCAAGAGCCATGATACACAAATCCGTTGCGCCGGGAATGGTCAAATTGACGGGGAAGCAAGATGATCCGGGTTTGTCAAGCGGCAAACCGGTGTGGAAAAACAGCAAATTGACGAAATTAATCACACGGACCCGGGCGTTCGACACAAAGCGTTAAAATGCCGCAGGAATGTAAAAAACGCGAAGGAACGGCCACATTTTCCAGAAAATGCTTGACAAATACACGGGAGTCTTATATACTAAATCAGTATCACAAAAATGGAATAGAGCGCCCTGAAGGAACTGCGCTGGTCGGGTCGAAACAAAAACTTTGTTAAAAATGACGAAGATGACCCATAGGCGAGCCCTTTGCGTGGTCAGCTTTGTCTAATTCACACGGAATAGGAGTGGTCGCATTTTATGGTAAAGGTCAAGCCCGTACACAATGGCCGCACGACCAGAATGAGCTTTTCCCGCATCAACGAAGTGATCGGGATGCCCAATCTGATCGAAATCCAGAAAAACTCGTACAACTGGTTCCTGGAAGAGGGCCTGCACGAGGTCTTCCATGACATTGCCGCCATTGAGGATTATACCGGCAACCTGGTCCTGGAATTCATCGATTATCGCCTGGACAAACACCCCAAATATACTATTAAAGAATGCAAAGAGCGCGACGCCACCTATGCCGCGCCCTTGTATGTCACTGCGCGCCTGATCAACAAGCAGACCGGCGAGGTGCAGGATCAGGAAATCTTCATGGGCGATTTCCCGCTCATGACCGACTCCGGCACCTTCATCTCCAACGGTGCCGAGCGTGTCATTGTCTCCCAGCT
>CAUEKL010000276.1 GCA_959018215.1 uncultured Gemmiger sp. | reverse complement strand
TCATTGCCGGCCACATCGGGCAGGGTGACGTACTCGGTGCCCAGGCTGACCTTCAAAGTAATCTTCTGCTGCTCCTTCACAGTGCGTCCCGCGGCGGGAGACTGCTGAAAGATAGTTCCGGCGGGGTAGCTGGAGTTGTACTCCTGCACGATGTCGGGGTCCAGCAGGGAAAAGTATTCCGAGGCGCGAAACTCGTCCTCCGTCATCCCCACAAAGTCGATGAGCTGCACATTGGCGCGGTTGGAGAACAAGGGGTTGGTGGAGTTGGTGAAGATCAGATACACCAGAATGAAGGCGCCGATGACGAAGGCCACCGCCATGCCGAAGAAGATGGGCAGTACGGAGAATCCTTTTGCCTTTGCGGCAGACTTTGCTTTTGTGCTGCGCACGCCTTTACCTTTGCCCTTTCCGCCCGCAGTGGGAGCGCCGGCGCGCCGTGCCTGCTGGGTGCTGATGCCGGACTTGGTGCCGCCCACCACCTTGTTGATGGTCTTGCTGGGCGAGTCCTGGGTGTTGTATTCGTACTCAAAACGGATGCTGGGATTCTGCTTGAACGCCTTGATGGCTTCCAGCATTTCGGCCGCGCTCTGGTAGCGGGCGGCAGGGTCCTTCTCCATGGCCTTCTCGGTGATCTGGCGCAGACCCTCGGGCACGTTGGAGGCCACCTCGGCCAAAGGCTTCGGCTTTTCGGAGATCTGCATGATGGCGATGGACACGGTGCCGGTGCCGTCGAAGGGCAGGCGGCCGGAGAGCATCTCATACAGCATGACGCCCACCGAATAGATGTCGGTGCGGGCATCGGTGCGGTCGCCCTTGGCCTGCTCGGGGCTGATATAGTGCACCGAGCCGATGGCCTTGTCGCTGATGGTCTGGCTCTGGGCGCGGGAGAAACGGGCGATGCCGAAGTCCATCATCTTGATGGAGCCGTCCGCCTGGAGCATGATGTTCTGGGGCTTCACGTCCCGGTGAACGATACCCTTGGAATGGGCATGTTCCAGCGCCGAAAGCACCTGGGTGGCAAAATGCACGACCTCTTTCCAGGTCAGGGCACCGCCGCGCTGCTTGAGGTATTCTTTCAGGGTGATGCCGTCGATATACTCCATCACGATATACTGCAGCTGGTCGGTCACCGAAACATCGTACACCTTGACGATGTTGGGATGGTCCAGAATGGAGATGGCCTTGCTTTCATTCTTGAAGCGGCGGACCAGTTCCTCGTTGCCCAAAAATTCTTCTTTCAGGACCTTGACCGCGATCTCGTTGCCGGTACGGATGTCCCGGCCTTTGTAGACGTTGGCCATGCCGCCCACACCGATCAGGCTTTCGATGAGATAACGGCCGTCCAGTTTTTTACCAATCAGGTTATCCATTTGTATCCTCCCTTGATTGATCCGTACTTTCCACACCCAACAGCAGGACGGTGATGTTGTCCTGCCCGCCGCCGCGCAGAGCGCGGTCGATCAGCAGACGGGGCGCATCAAAAAAAGCTGACTCCTGCAAGATCAGGGCGATCTCCTCGTCGGGGACCATATTGGTCAGGCCGTCGGTACATAAAAGCAGAATATCGCCGGCCGCCACTTCACAGCGGTTGTATTCGGGCACGATGCTGGCCGAAACCCCCAGTGCCCGGGTGATGAGGTTTTTCTGGGGATGCAGCGCCGCCTGTTCCCGGGTGATCTGGCCGCTGTCCACCAGCTGCTGCACCATGGAGTGGTCCCGGGTGATCTGGCGGATGGTCCCGGCATGCCACAGGTAGGCGCGGGAGTCCCCCGCATGGACCACATGGGCCATGTTGCCGTACACATAGGCGCAGACACCGGTGGTGCCCATGCCCAGCATATCCGGGTCGGAGGTGGCTTTGTCGTATACGGCGCGGTTGGTCAAATCAAATCCATGCAGAATGAACTGCTTTTCCTCGCCGTGGCGCAGGCAGCGAAGCTGGCGGTCGAAATACTGCAGCATCCCGGCGGTGGCGATGGCCGAAGCCACCCGCCCGCCGTTGGCGCCGCCCATTCCGTCGCACACCACGCCCCAGCCGGAACCGTCGACCAGCTGCCGGGCACAGAAATTATCCTGGTTTTCCTGGCGGCAGCTGCCGATGTCGGTGAGCCCTGCGATCTTCATGCAGTCAGGTCCTTCCTTTCACAGTATACTCAGGCTTTCCCCTTTTGGGCGGCCTGCTGGGCATCCTCCCGCCGCAGCTGACCGCAGGCGGCGGAGATGTCGGCGCCGAGACGGCGGCGCACCGTGGCATTGACGCCGAGATCCTCCAGCATCTGGCGGAACCGGCGGACGTTTTCTTCATCGGTGGCGGAATAGGGACTGCCGTCCACCGGGTTGATGGGGATCAGGTTCACATGAGCCCCCATCCCCCGGATGAGGTCCGCCAGCTTGCGGGCCATGGCCGGGGAATCGTTGACGCCCCGCACCATGGAATACTCAAAGCTGATGCGCCGCCCGGTGGTCTTCTGGTACCGGCGGCAGGCCGGGATCAGTTCTTCCAGCGGGTAGGCATCGTTCACCGGCATCATGCTGCTGCGCACCGCGTTATCCGGCGCGTGCAGGGAGACCGAAAGGGTCAGCTGCAGCTTGCGCTGGGCCAGCTCGTCGATCTTGGGCACCAGGCCGCAGGTGGACAGGCTGATGTTGCGCATGCCGATGTTCAGCCCTTCCGGGCAGGAAATGATCTCCAGAAAGTCCATGACGTTGTCAAAGTTGTGCAGCGGCTCCCCGATGCCCATGAGCACGATGTGGGAGACACGCTCGCCGGTGTCCTTCTGGGCGGTGTAGATCTCCGAGGCGATCTCCCCGGGGGTCAGGTCCCGCACCCGGCCCGCCTGGGTGGAGGCGCAGAACCGGCAGCCCATGGCACAGCCCACCTGGGTGGACACACAGACGGTGTTGCCGTAGTGGTAGCGCATGAGCACCGTTTCGATGCAGTTGCCGTCCGCCAGCTGCAGCAGGTACTTGACCGTGCCGTCCTTGGACTGCTGGCGCCGCCGGATGGTAGGGGCCGCCAGGGTACAGGTCTGTTCCAGAGTCTGGATCAGGGACTTGGGCTGGTCGGTCATGGCGGAGAAATCCGTGACGAGCTTTTGGTGCACCCACTTGAAGATCTGTTTGGCCCGGAACGCAGGCTGCCCCATCCCCTTGACGTAATCGGTCAAACGGGACAGGGTCAGGTCACTCAGGCACACAGATACTGTGCACTGGCGTAGGCCTTCTTGGCGGCATCCACGTCCATCGGATTGCT
>CAUEKL010000275.1 GCA_959018215.1 uncultured Gemmiger sp. | reverse complement strand
GTAAAAAGCTGACCTGTCCGTTGGTCTCCAGAATGGCGCTTTCCACTTCGTTCAGATCGTGGTATCCGGCCACCCGGGCCTGGCCCAGAAACTCATTCAGGTCGATGCCGGCCCGGCCCAGTTCTTTCTTGCGGATGACGCCGTGCTTCATCAGCACAATGGCCCGCCCGTCCATGAGCATCCGCAGCCAGAAACTTTTGCAGGCGCCGAAGTGCACCAGCCAGGTGACCGCACCGTAGACAAGCAAAGCGGTAAAGGGGCGGTACCAGCTTTCCAGATTGGTGGCCATCTCGGCGGCGATGGACCCGACGGTGATGCTGTTGGCATAGTCAAAGATGCTCATCTGGGAGATCTGCCGTTTGCCGCCCAGGCGGGTGGTGGCAAACATGACTGCCAGAGATACAAAGCTGAAGAGGATGACCTGGCCCACTTCCATGGCGATTTTCATAACTGCACATTCCTTTCCGAAGCTGTCCGGCGGCCGTGGTGGCAGACATTGTTACGGGCCGTACAGAGACTTTATTTCAATATTTTGTACGTTTTGTAACATATTATGCCATCTGCTTGCTATTTGACGAAAAAGTCGCTACAATATACATTGTATTTTTGTACACCGACGAAAAACAACAGATGGAAGGGTGTGCCCGGCTTGCAGCAGGTTTTTATAATCAACCCGACGGCGGGGCAGAAGGACGCCAGCCGGTGGCTGATTCCGGCCATCCGGCAAGCTGCAAAAGCTGCCGGTATGGACCCGGAAATCTGCCTTACCGAGTGCGCCGGACATGCCCGGCGTATGACCGAACAACTGGCCGGTACCGGACAGGATGTTCATGTCTATGCCTGCGGCGGGGACGGCACCCTCAATGAGATCTTGCAGGCGGCTGCCGGACGGGAAAACGTTGCCGTGGGGTGTGTGCCCTGCGGAAGCGGAAATGATTTTGTCCGCAACTTCGGTGCGGCGGAAGACTTTCTCGATTTATCCGCTCAGCTGCAGGCGGTTCCGGTGGTATCGGACGCTTTGCAGACCGACCTGGGCATCGGGGTGGATATCTGCGCCGCCGGGCTGGATGCCCAGGTGGCTTATGGAATCCCGAAATTCCGGCGTCTGCCCGGATGTGGTGGGACCATGGCTTACTCCTTGTCCATCCTGCAGGCCATGCTGTCGCCTTTCGGTCATCGGCTGCGGCTGTCGATAGACGGCGTCGAACATACTGGCACCTATATGATGATGGCGGTCTGCAACGGAAGGATGTACGGTGGCGGATATGAAGCCGCGCCCTATGCCCGGATGGATGACGGACTGCTGGATGTGGTGCTGGTCAAGCCCATGTCCCGGCTGCGCATCGCCTCGGTGCTGGCACTGTACCGGGAAGGAAAGCATCTGCGGCCGGATGGTTTTGTGGAACCGTCCCTGGCGCGGTGGATGTCCTTTTGCCGGGCCCGCCGGGTCACACTGGACGTGCTGGATTCACGCCCCATTGTTGCCACGCTGGACGGGGAATGCGTTCCGGTGCGGCATCTGCATATAGAAAATGCGCCGGGACGGCTGCGCTTGCTGCTGCCGCCTGCGGTGCTCAAAAGTCAAACTGTGCTTGCCGGGCCAGACCCGTGCATGGCAGGGGACACTGTCCCCGGGAGGGAAAAGAATGTCTGAACAGAAGGTCAAAGTCAAGGTGACCCACAATGTCGTGCATTTGCCGGCCATTGCGCTGCGCGGGCTTGTGGTGTTCCCCAACAATATCATTCATTTTGAGGTGGGCCGCGCCAAGTCCATTGCCGCCATCGAGGCGGCCATGCATGGCAACAGCAACATCTTCCTGGTGGCCCAGAAGGAGACCGATACCGAAGAGCCCGCCGCTGCGGATCTGTATACCTTCGGCGTCATTGCTGAGATCAAGCAGGTGCTGCGTGTTTCGGATGAACTGGTCAAGGTGCTGGTGGAGGGCAAGACCCGCGCCAAACTGCTTTCGCTGGACGACACCGGCAAATACCTCATGGCCGAAGTGCGTACCGCGCCGGTGCGCGGCATTCCGGCCGACAAGCGCAACCAGACCGAAGCGCTGGTGCGCAGCCTGAAGGACTGCTTTGAGGAATATCTTTCCTACAGCCCGCAGATCTCCAAAGATATCGTCTACAATATTGTCTCTTCGGACAGCCCGCTCTATCTCAGCGAGTACATGCCCGCCAATCTGCTCTTCAAGTATGAGGACAAGCAGGCCATCCTGAACGAGTCCACCCTGCTGGGCCGCCTGGAAAAGCTGCTGATTCTGCTGCACCAGGAATGTGACATCCTGTCCATTGAAAAGGACATCGACGACAAGGTCAATGTCCAGATGGACAAGAGCCAGCGGGATTACTATCTGCGAGAGCAGATGCACATCATCAGCGAAGAACTGGGCGACAGCGAGGATACCCGTGCCGAAGCTGACAACTACCGGGAAAAGATCCGTGCTTTGCATCTGGCGCAGGAAAGCGAAGAAAAGCTGCTGAAGGAATGCGACCGCCTGGCCCGGATGCAGGGCAATGCGGCGGAGATCAGCGTCATCCGCGGCTATCTGGATACCTGCCTGTCCCTGCCCTGGCATACCTATACCAAGGACGATTACGACCAGGGCCATGCCCGCCGTGTGCTGGACAAGGACCACTACGGCCTGCGCAAGGTCAAGGAGCGGATTCTGGAACTGCTGGCTGTGCGCAAGCTGAACACCGAGGTCAAAGGGCAGATCATCTGCCTGGTAGGCCCTCCGGGCGTGGGCAAGACCTCTATCGCCCGGTCCATTGCCACCTGTATGGATCGCCAGTTTGCCCGTATGAGCCTGGGCGGCGTGCATGATGAGGCGGAAATTCGCGGCCATCGCCGTACATACATTGGTGCCATGCCGGGCCGGATCATCAATGCCATGATCAGCGCCAAGTCCTCCAATCCGGTCATCCTGCTGGACGAGATTGACAAGCTGGCAGGTGACTACCGGGGAGATCCGGCCAGTGCTCTGCTGGAAGTGCTGGACCCGGAACAGAACCGTACCTTCAAGGATAACTTCCTGGATATTCCCTTTGATCTGAGCGATGTTCTGTTCATCACCACGGCCAACGACGCTTCCACCATCCCGGGACCGCTGCTGGACCGTATGGATGTGATCGAGCTGCCCAGCTATACCCGCATTGAAAAATTCAACATTGCCAAGCGGCATCTGCTGCCCAAGCAGCTGAAGAACAACGGCCTGACCGGTCGGGTGAACCTGACCGCCGGGGCGCT
>CAUEKL010000274.1 GCA_959018215.1 uncultured Gemmiger sp. | reverse complement strand
TGATGATGGCGCTGGCATGAATGTCGGAAGCAGTGGTGCAGGCGGCATGGCACACCGCAGCGCTTACGCTCAGACGGCTTTCATCGGCCTGAGCATGGTGAACCAGGCTGTTGTAGCTGGCGTCGGCTTCGGTGGTCTCGGCAATGGCGACCATGGCCTTCAGAGCAGCCACAGGATACTTGCCGGCAGCGGTCTCGCCGCTCAGCATAACGGCGGAAGAACCGTCGTAGATGGCGTTGGCAACGTCGGTGATCTCGGCACGGGTGGGACGGGGGTTGGAGATCATGGAATCCAGCATCTGGGTAGCAGTGATGACCACCTTGCCGCAGGCCATGGTGCGGTCAATCAGATGCTTCTGGATGGAAGGAATCTCAGCAAAATCGATCTCAACGCCCATATCGCCGCGGGCAACCATGATGCCGTCGGCCACGGCCAGGATCTCGTCAATGTTATCCACGCCTTCCTGGTTCTCGATCTTGGCAATCATCTTCATGTTCGAATGGCAGTCAGCCAGCAGGTGACGGAGCGCCTTGATATCGGCAGCGCAGCGGGTAAAGCTGGCGGAAACCAGGTCGAAGCCCTGTTCGGCACCGAAGGTGATGTCCTGCTTGTCGCGCTGGCTCATATAGGGCATGGACAGGTGAACGCCGGGAACGTTGACGCCCTTCTTGGTCTTGATAACGCCGTCGTTCTCCACAACACAGCTGATGTCGGTATCGGTGACGTTCTCAATGCGCAGGCTGATCAGGCCGTCATCCAGCATAATGTGGCCGCCGGGCTGCACGTCGTGAGGCAGCTCCTTGTAGGTGATGGAGCAGATTTCGTTGGTGCCTTCCACTTCGCGGCTGGTCAGGGTGAACTTCTGACCGGTCACCAGCTTTTCAGAGCCGTTCTTGAAAGTGCCCAGGCGGATTTCAGGGCCCTTGGTGTCCAGCATGGCAGCAACCGGCTTGCCCAGTTCGGTACGCAGTTCTTTCAACTTCTCAAAGCGGCCGCGATGCTCATCGTAATCGCCGTGGGAAAAGTTGAAGCGGGCCACGTTCATGCCGTTTTCAATCAGCTGACGCAGCACATCACCCTTATCGGTGGAAGGGCCAAGAGTGCAAACAATCTTAGTCTTGCGCATATCTTAATTCTCCGTTTCACATAACAGTATTATCTACATACGGTATTATTATAATACAATTCTTCCGTCTCGACAAGCCACACACGATAAACTTGCACAAAATTTTGCTCATTTTTTGCACTAAGCGTCCAAAAGCTGGCCTGGTTTTACTTTTTAAGGGAATTCATGTATAATAGCCTGTATAGTTTGGGAGTTAGATCCCTGCACTGCTTTATAAAAGGAGAAACACCATGGCAAAACGTGTGTTCTTGATTGTCCTCGACAGCTTCGGAATCGGTGCGGAACCGGATGCCGCTGCTTTCGGAGACGCCGGTACCAACACGCTGGCTGCAATTTCCGCCCACCCCAACTGCAAGGCCGATCATCTGGCCGAACTGGGACTGTTCAACATTGACGGCGTGACCTGCCGGCCTTCGGTGGATTCGCCTGTGGGCTGCTTTGCCCGTCTGCGTGAGGCCAGCGCGGGAAAGGATACCACCATCGGCCACTGGGAGATCGCCGGTCTGCTTTCTTCCAATCCGCTGCCCACCTTCCCCAATGGGTTCCCTCAGGAAGTACTGGATGAATTTACCGCCCGCACCGGCTACAAGGTGCTCTGCAACAAGCCCTACTCCGGTACCCAGGTCATCCATGATTACGGCGAGGAACACCTGAAAACCGGCGCTCTCATTGTGTATACCTCGGCGGACAGTGTGTTCCAGATCGCGGCCCACGAGGATCTGGTTCCCATCGAAAAGCTGTATGAAATCTGTCAGATTGCCCGGGACATGCTCAAAGGTCCCTACGGTGTGGGACGGGTGATTGCCCGGCCGTTTGTGGGAACCTGCGCGGAAGATTTTACCCGTACTCCCCGGCGGCATGACTACTCTCTCAAGCCGCCGGCCGACACCATGCTGGACAAGCTCCAGGCTGCCGGAATGCAGACCATTGGTGTGGGCAAGATCCATGATATCTTTGCCGGTCAGGGCGTGGGGGAGACCATCCGCACCAGCGGCAACACTGAAGGGCTGAAAGTCACCATGGAACTGGCCGACCGGGAGTTTACCGGTCTTGCCTTTGTGAACCTGGTAGACTTTGACATGCTGTACGGTCACCGGCGGGACGTGGCCGGTTACGCAGCCGCCACGGCAGAGTTTGATGCCTGGCTGCCCGGCTTCCTGCAGCGCATGGGCCCGGAGGATGTGCTGATGATCACTGCCGACCACGGTTGTGACCCCTCCTACACCAAAACCACCGATCATACCCGGGAGTATGTGCCTTATCTGGTGTACGGTCCCGGCGTGCGGCAGAGCGTGAATCTGGGGACCCGGTACAGCTTTGGAACCATCGCCGATACCGTCTGCCAGGCCCTTGGCGTAGACGCCGACGTGGCTGGATGTGGTGTGTGGAATGAAATTGCACGGCACTGAAACCAAGACCCGCAAAGGAGTTCTTTTGCAAATTTTCTTGTATGTATTGGCCGGGATCATGCTGTTTTACTCGGTCATGCTGGTGTTGACCAGCAATTTCAATATGGGCAATCTGGTCGTCTGGATCTTGACGGCAGCCTGCTGCGGATATGCCCTTTGGCATCGCCGCCTCAACGCCTGGTTCACCGGACCGTTGACCGGACGCATTGTGCTGGGAGTTCTGATCTGCGGGGCGGTGTTTTACGCCGGAATGCTGGCTTTTGTGGCATGCAGCGGCTACGCCAATCCGCCCACCGGAGACGAGAAGGTCGTTATCGTGCTGGGGGCCGGTCTGCGCCGGGACAAGCCCAGCCTGCTTCTGCGGTACCGCCTGGACAAGGCGCTTGAATTCGCCCAGGCCCATCCGGATACCCTGGTAATCACCACCGGTGGGCAAGGAAGGGACGAATGGGTACCGGAAGGGCAGGCCATGCGGGACTACCTGATTGAAAAAGGGGTGGACCCGAACCGTGTGGTGGCCGAGACAAAGTCCACCTCCACAGAGGAAAACTTTGCCTTTGCCCGCCAGATTCTGGAACAGCGGGGGATCGATACATCCCGGCCCATTGTCTATGTGACCAATGCGTTCCACTGCTACCGCGGCGGAAAATATGCCCAGATGGCCGGATTCACGGACGTTGCGGCGCTGCCGGCGGGAATTCCGCTGCGCAGCATCCCGACCTGCTATCTGCGGGAAGTCTTTGCGGTATTGTATTATTGGGTGTTCCGCTCTTCCGAAAGTGGTCTCATGC
>CAUEKL010000273.1 GCA_959018215.1 uncultured Gemmiger sp. | reverse complement strand
ACGGCGATTACTTCAACGATCTGCTCAGCATCCTGAACAAGCGTTCCTAAAAGGAAGACCGCGCACTGCCCGGTCTTGCGGATGTTGAAATACCGGGCTGCCTGCCGCGCCGCGGCGGGAATTGTGCCTTTTATACATGAGGAGGAACGCCATGCCGTCCAAGGACCCGTCCATTCAGGAAAAGGGGTTCCGCACGAGCATGCTGGGCTTTGATAAAAATGATGTGCTGGCTTACATGAATGCGCTGGCCAACGAGACCCAGCAGCGTGAATTGGAATACCAGCAGACCATAGATGAGCTGAATGCCCAGCTTGACAAACTGAAAAAAGACCAGGCAAATGCGCGCCGCTGTGTAGAAAAGCTGCAGGCGGAGCTGAATCAGGCCACCCAGCGTGCCGAAACGGCGGAGAAGGCCGGCAGTGATGCCGTGACCAAGCTGCGGGATGCCGAGGAACGTGCCACCGGTTACCAGGGCAAGTACAAGGAATGCCAGCAGTCCATCCTGGAACTGCAGTTCCAGAAGCGTGATCTGGAAAAGCAGATCGCGGAGATGGAGGCCATGATTCCCAAGGGCGGTATGCCCACCATGGCGGCGACTCCGGTGCCCAAGCCTGCCCCGGTCGCGCCCACGCCTGAGCCGGCCAAGCCGGCAAAGGAGGAGGCGCCCGCGCCTGTCAATGTGACCGAGGAAGCCCGCATTGAGGCCAAAAAGATTCTGGCCGATGCCCGGCTGAATGCGGAAAGTGCCGAACGCCGCCTGCGTCAGCAGGAGGATGACCAGAAAGCCCGCATGGCAGACAATGCCCGTGCCCTGGCTGCCGGTGTGCAGCTGCTGCGGGACCGTCTCACCCGGGTGGACGAAACACTGGCCTCCGCTTCCATGGACCTGGAAAATGCCACCGGCGCCATCTACCAGGCGCTGGACGACACCAGCCAGGATCTGGAAAAGCTGGGCGCCGATATGCGCTCCTTCGGTAAGCTGCGTCCTGCTGCAAAGCCTGCTCCCGAGCCCCAGCCCCAATCGGCGGCTCCTGCCCGGGCCAAGGTTTCGCCCCGTCGGGTCCGGCCTTCCGCGCCGCAGCCCGCGCCGGAACCGGTCAAACGTCTGCGCCGTTCCGCGCCGTCCCGGCCTGTATCCCAGGAATTGGGCGATGCACTGGATCGTCTGGACAAGCACTCCAAATAATACGTATCAAACAGGCCGTGGCCGCCTCTTGACGGCCGCGGCTTTTTCTTATGGGAGAATTCCACTATGGCCTTTCCGCCTGTTCTGCAATCGGTAAAACACATGAAGGACCGTGTCGGCCGTGCTCTGGCAGCGCAGTCGGCCCCTGTCCGTTGGCTGGTATACGGCGCTTTGCTGCTGGTGGCCATCCTGGCCGGCGGCGCCGTTACCGCCTACGGCGGCTTGCTGCTGGTACTGCTGTTGTGGGCACTGTGCACCGGCACTCTCTGGCTGTTGCTGGGCTCTGCCTGGAAAGCCGCCTTCCCCGGGGAGGACTGGCGGCAGGACAAACTCTTTCGTCGCTGTCTGCTGGCCGGTGCGGCGGTGGGGATTCTGGTCATCGTCGGCCTGGTCTTTTACCGCCAGACTGTTTACGGGGAAGATGCCATCAACTATTATGCCAAGCAGAACCTGCTGTTCAACAGCTTTGCCACCAGTGGGTTTTACGGGGTCAGCAACCTGGCCGAAAATCTGCTGACCGCCGATTACAAGATGTTCATGAACCTGTTCATCAGCCTGCCGTACCTGCTTTTGCCCCGCACCATCAACATGTTCATGCTCAGCTACGCCCTGACCTGCTTTGTCCCCATGTGGACGGCCCTGCTCATGCTGGCCAAAAAGCTGCTGGCGGTGGCGGCACCGGGGCTGTCCGCTGCCCGCCGGGGAGCCTTTTATCTGCTGTGCATGGCGGCTATGGTGCTGTGGCCCATGTTTCTGTGGCCCGCCACCCACGGCATGCCCGACGCCTTCGGCCTGACCTTTGCGGCCGTCCTCCTGCTGCTGTGTGCTGACTATCGCTTCGACACCCTGAACTGGTCCCGTTTGCCCGCTCTTTTTGCGGCGACTTTTGCCCTGATCCTGACCCGCCGGTGGTATATGTTCTGGATCGTGACCTTCTACCTCTGCTATGCCCTGGCCGTGCTGCTGGGGGCAATCCGGCGCAAGAACTTTGGTCGGGTACTGGGCAATCTGCTGCGCTTCGGCCTGCCCTCGGCGGTCATCATTCTGGTGGTGTTGCTGCCCACCTTCCGCACCATTCTGACCACCGATTACGCCGATATCTACGGCGCTTATTACGGCGGCGGCTTTCTGGCCAACTGCCTGGGCCAGCTCCGGACCCAGGGCGTCCTCTGGCTGCTGGTCTGTCTGCTGGGCCTGGCGGCTCTGCTGCGCCACAAGGCTGCCCGGGGGCCGGTGGCCGTCACGGCAGCCGCCTCGGTGCTGGCGATGGTGCTCTTCACCCGCACCCAGTCCCTGGGGGACCACCAGAGCCTGATCCTGGCTCCGCTGTACCTGCTGGGGCTCTTCGGTGCCTGTGCCTGCCTCTGCGGGCTGAAACGCCTGTGGATGGTCCGCGTCGGCGCGGGGGTACTGGCTGCCTTTTTCGCACTCAATGTTTGGAATGCCCTGCGCCTGCCCGGTGCCAGTGCGGATACGCCGCTGCTCAGCGGGGAAAGCCTGGACCTGACCCGCCGCACCGACCTGGCTGCCATGAAAGCCGTCACCGATTTTGTGCTGGACAACTGCACGGAAGAGGACACCGTCTACATCAACATGGATTCCGACGGTTACAGCGGATCCACCTTCGCCTACAGTGACCCGGCCCACCCCCAGCTGCAAAGCATGATCCTGTGGGAGAACAGCGTGCCGTCCACCCACGGCTTTCCCACCGGTATCTGGACCTCCAAGTATGTAATGGTCACCGACAAGCTGGAGGAGGGCGGCCTGGTGGGGGCAGTGAATCTGGCCCTGCGCACCCAGACCCCCAGCAGCGTTCATTACAGCTACGTGACCGAATTCCCCCTGCAGAACGGCATCGTGCTCTACTGCTATGAGCGCACCAGCCCGCCCGATACCGCCGAAGCCGACTACTACAAGCAGGTCTTTGCGGAGTATGATGCCCGCTGGCCTGCGTTGTACAGCCAGCGCATCGATGGATATATGGCGGATTTGGGATGACAATTCTTCCCGCTTTGATACGAAATCGTAACTTAATTTTACCATTCCCTTGACGAAAACACACCCGCATGGTATATTTATAGTCAGAATATTTTGGCTGATTGGGTTTTCCCACTTGTTTTGGCGGAATAATCCGCCTGATCGCTCTGAACGCAGCAGCCTGTTTATCCGGCAGGCTGTCTGGCTTTTGTTGC
>CAUEKL010000272.1 GCA_959018215.1 uncultured Gemmiger sp. | reverse complement strand
GCCGTGCACGGGGGGACCCGCGCTTGTTTTTTGCCTTTTTTGTGTGTATGATGGAAAACAGAATTCAGGAAAGGCGGAATCAGAGTGACTCGTTCCAGCGGTATTCTTTTGCATTTGTCCAGTCTGCCGTCGACCACCGGCATCGGCACCATGGGGCGCGAAGCCCGGAAATTTGTGGATTTTCTTGCCCTGGCCGGGCAGCGGTACTGGCAGATTTTGCCCGTATGCCCCACCAGTTACGGGGACAGCCCGTATCAGTCCTTTTCGACCTTTGCGGGCAACCCTTATTTCATTGATCTGGACCTGCTGGCCAAGGACGGCCTGCTGGAACCGGAGGAGTACAAGGACATGGATTGGGGCGGTACTCCCGACCGGGTAGACTATGCCGTCCTCTATGAAAAGCGGTATCCCGTTCTGCGCAAAGCCTGCGCCCGGATGCTGGCCACCCCGCCTGCGGACTATGACGCCTTCTGCCGGGACAATGCGTTCTGGCTGC
The DNA here is from genome assembly GCA_959018215.1 of uncultured Gemmiger sp. Taxonomy (GTDB): domain Bacteria; phylum Bacillota; class Clostridia; order Oscillospirales; family Ruminococcaceae; genus Gemmiger. The sequence goes on along the minus strand of CAUEKL010000272.1, from coordinate 2,888 downwards.
CGGACTACGCCCTCTTCATGGCGCTGAAAACCGCCCACAAGGGCGCTGCCTGGCACGACTGGGAGCCGGAACTGGTCCGGCGTGACCCCACCGCCCTGGAAGAGGCCCGCCGCGCCTATGCCGACGAGGTGAACTTCTGGCAGGCGGTGCAGTATCTCTTCTTCACCCAGTGGTCCGCCCTCAAAACCTACGCCAACGAAAAGGGCGTGCAGATCATCGGCGACCTGCCCATCTATGTGGCGGCGGACAGCGTGGACGTGTGGGCCAGCCCGGAGGAGTTCCAGCTGGACGAGGACCTGCTGCCCACCGAGGTGGCCGGCTGCCCGCCGGATGCCTTTTCCGCCACCGGTCAGCTGTGGGGCAACCCGCTGTATGACTGGGACAAGATGAAACAGAACGGCTATGCCTGGTGGGTGCGACGCATCCGCCATACCTGCGAAATCTACGATGTGGTGCGCATCGACCATTTCCGGGGCTTTGCCGGATACTATGCCATCCCCTACGGCGACGAGACCGCCGTGGGCGGGCGCTGGCGCACCGGCCCGGGCATCGACCTGTTCCGCACCATTGAGCGGGAACTGGGCCGCCGGGAGATCATCGCCGAAGACCTGGGTTATCTGACCCCCGATGTGTATGAACTGCTGGCTGCCACCGGCTACCCCGGCATGAAGGTGCTGGAGTTCGCCTTTGACAGCCGGGACGGCGGCGGCTATCTGCCCCACAGCTATCCCCGCACCTGCGTGGCCTACACCGGTACCCACGACAACGAACCGGCCAACGGCTGGTTTGCCAACACCAACGAGTATGCCCGGGCCCGGGCGGTGGATTACCTGCAGCTGAACGAAACCGAAGGGTACAACTGGGGCATGCTGCGGGGCATCTGGTCCAGCGTGGCGGACCTGGCCATCGTGCAGGCCCAGGACATTCTGGGGCTGGGCTGCGAAGCCCGGATGAACACTCCCTCCGTGCCCAGCGGCAACTGGAGCTGGCGGGCACAGCCCGGTGTGTTCACCCGGGAACTGGCCAAAAAACTGCGCCATCTGACCGAAATCTACGGCCGCACCGACTTCTGGGACGTCTTCCCGGAGGAAGAGCCCGAGGAGGAAGACACAGACGCGGCGGAACCGGAAACCGCCGAAGCCGCCGCAGCCAACTAAAATCAGGATTCCTGCCGCCCGGTGCTCAGCCGCACCAGGGCGGCTTTGTTTTTGCGCCAGGTAAGCAGCAGCGGAATGCCCGCCCCCAGCAGAAAGACGGTCATCTCCGCCGCCAGACCGAAGGGTGTGTCCGGCAGAATCCGGCGCAGCCACAGAACCGGCGTCAGCCCGATGCCCGCCAGCGCCGCCGGCAGGATGAACCAGGCCGCCCAGTCCATCCGCATGGACGCACAACGGAGCATCCGATGCAGATTGAGAATACAGGTAAGCAGGTTGGAGGCTGCCATCACCCCGAAGAATCCCGCAATGCCGTACCGGGGAATCAGGGCCGACATGGCCAGGATGCGCAAGGCGGAATCCAGCACCGAGTAGCGGAAGGTGGCCAGCTGCTCCCCCATCCCTTTCAGGATGCCGTCCACCATGCTTTCCAGGTACATGAAGGGAGCGATAAATCCCAGCACCCGCATATACTGCCCCACGGCTTCCTCGTGGTACAGCAGCATGGCCAGAGGCTCGCCGAAGAGCACCAGCCCCGCCCCGGCCAGCACCGAGAACAGCCCGGTCAGGGTCATGGATGTATGGATGAGGCGGGCCCGGGCCGCATTGTCCCGCCGAGCACCTGCCCGGGCAATTTCCGGCATGAGCAGCCCGGACAAAGCCGCCAGCACCGAGAAGGGGAAGAAAATCAGAGGCATGGCCATCCCCTTGACAGCGCCGTACTGGGTGACGGCGGCGGTGCGCTGCCCCAGGTAGAGGGTCAGGCACAGGGGAATCAGGCTGCTTTCCATGGCCTGCAGCGCACTGGCCAGCAGTCGGCTGCCGCACACCGGCAGAGCGATGCCGAAGAGTTCCCGCCGGGTAAAGCCCCGGGCCGGGTCCCCGGCTGCGGGACGGAAAGCAGGTTCCCGCCGGGCAAAGGCGGCCATCAGCAGGCAGGAGACCGCCTCGCTCACCGTATTGCCCATGAGCACCGCCCCGCAGGCGTACCCGGCCCCCCAGGCCGCCAGCCTGGACAGGGCAAAGGCCCCCACCGCCATGCGCCCCATCTGTTCCACCAGTTGGGCAGTGACGTTGGGTTCCCCCCGCCGCCGGGCCAGAAAGCACCCCCGCAGTGCCCCGGCCACCGCCATGAAGGGCAGGCTGGGAGCCAGAATCCGCAGTCCCAGTTCCGCCCGGGCGTCGTGGAGCATCCAGTGGGCCAGAGGTTCCGCCAGAGCAAACTGGGCCAGCATGGCCAGGGTGCCGAAACAGGCTGCCGCGCTGACCAGCCCCCACAGAGTGGGCGCCATCCCCCGCCCCCGGGCCAGGCTCTGGGCTGCCAGCCGGGTGGAGGCCACATTGACCCCCGCCGTGGCCAGGGCGACGAACACGCCGTACACCGCCAGGATCAGCTGGTACAGGCCCATGCCCTCGCCGCCCAGCCAGCCCGCGATATACACCCGGAACACCATGCCCAGCACCCGCAGGGCAAAGCCCGCCGCGGTGAGCAAAGCCGCATTTTTCAGGTAGGTCCTGATGCGCATTGGGCTCCCTCCTTCCCCCTTATGGTCCTGTTGGGGATATATGCGCACCGTGGCCTGTCTATGCTTGCCGCCGGGGTCCGGTCCATGGTAAAATGGGGGCAACAAATTAAAGAGAGGTACCGCCTTATGTCCCAACTGGAAACCATCCGCGCCGCCGCCGAGTATCTGCGCGCCCGCCTGCCCGAAGCCCCCGAGATCGCTCTGGTGC
>CAUEKL010000271.1 GCA_959018215.1 uncultured Gemmiger sp. | reverse complement strand
GTGTCCGGTCAGGTGTGAGTACACCTGATGCATTTTGCCAATGCACGGTCACTTGCAGCGGCAGCGCAATCTGCATCCATATCCCCAGGGCGACGGTCAGCCAGAAAAAGGCGCTGCGGGCCCCGCTCCACAGGATACGGCCGGGCCGCAGCATGGTCACAAAGTCTTCCAGGGTGTCTTCTGAAGAAGGTTCCTGTGCACTGCCTGCGTGCATCAGCTGGGATAAACTCAGCCCCAGCGCATCCGCCAGCGGTTCCAGGGTGTTGATGTCAGGAAACCCGATGCCCCGCTCCCAGCGGCTCACAGCCTTGTCTGTGACGTGAAGAATCTCGGCCAGCTCCGCCTGTGTCATCCCGTGTTCCCGCCGCGTGTCAGCCAGAAAAGCTCCGAAAGTCTTTGCATCCATTTTGCGGCACCTCCTTTGGTATAACCATACCACCCACTGTGCCCAAAAGTAAACCTACGATTCCTTTACCTGCGCAAATACAGAAAAACGCCCCCTGACGAAAGCCTGTCAGGGGGCGTTTCATGCTCATTTCAGGGTTCCGTCCAGAACCTGCTGATAGTACCAGGGCTTTGGTGCGCGGAACACTTTGCCGGCCAGGGCGGCATACCGCTCATCCTTGATTTGCCTGGGAAATGCCAGTTCCCAGGCACACAGGGCCTGGTACTTCAGCTTGAGTTCCCGGTTGGCCGCATTGTTGCCGTACTTGCTGTCACCCAGAATCGGGCAGCCGATGCTGGCCAGGTGCGCCCGGATCTGGTGGGTGCGTCCGGTGACCAGATGTACCCGCAGAAGGGCCAGGCGGCCGCTCACAGCGACGGTATCGTAGGAGGTGATGATCTCCTTGGCGCCAGGCTTCGGCGCGTCCAGAACGCGTACCAGGCCGCGCTCTGCGTCTTTCATCAAAAAGCCCTTCAGGGTATCGGCAGGGGGCATGGGGCGGCCAAAGGTCACGCACAGGTACGTCTTGCGGATCTGATGTTCCCGGATGGCGTCGGTCAGGAACTGTTCTGTTTCAGCATTTTTTGCCAGCAGCACCAGACCGCTGGTGCCGGTGTCCAGGCGATGGCAAAGGCGGATGGCGCTTTCATTCTCCAGACGCTTTTCCTCATACAGTTTGCGCAGAACCCGGGCACGCAGAGTATCGGCATCGTCACCGTCCACCGGGATGCCGGCGGGTTTCAGCGCCACGATCAGGTCGTCGTTTTCGTATACCAGCTCCGCCGGAGCCCGACAGGCGAGGAACCAGGGACCGTCCTGCGCAGTCAGCCCCAGCTGGTCGTCCAGCAGATAAATGCGGATCACGTCTCCGTTCTGCACCCGGGTGGACAGGGGCTGCTTTTTTCCGTTCAGCTTGATTTTGTTTTCCCGCAGGGCCTTGTTCAGCCGTCCGGGGCCCAGTACGGGGAACTGCTGCATCAGATACTTGTCCAGGCGGACCGGCAACAGAGATTTCACTTTCAGTTCTTGCATGGGATTGTCTCCAGTTCCTGCCCCCACAAAATGGTGGCATCTTCAATTTCAAGGGTGACCATCAGCCACCCGGGATCACTGTCATCTACGGTCAGAATGGGATACGTCCTGCCGCCGGCAACGACGGCCTCGGCATTTTCCAGCTTGCGGCGGGTAAAGGGCGCGTCCGCAAAGCAAACGGTTTTCTTGGTGCTGTCCAGTACGCCTTGGTTCCACAGGGCGTCGGTGTAATCGGCCAGGCGCAGGGGATAGCTTTCATCATAGGGAATACAGGCGGCATCCAGCGGGCAGTCGGCCATGCCGGGGGCGATCACATACCAGCTTCCGTCGGCGCCGTCAACGCGGCCGCACCAGGCGCCGCAGTCTTTTGCCGGCTCCACAGCCTGCAGGAAGGCACCCTCGTCCGCAAACAGGTACAATGTATCCTGGCGCAGACAGCCTTGGGCCAGCTCCTGCACGTACGCTTCGCGCTGCTCTTCCAGGGCAGCGGCATCATAGCGTGCGGCAAAGGGATCGTTGGTGTACATGCCCAGGTCGGCTGCGTACAGTGCCAGATGCAGGGCGTCGGTCTGCAACCCGTCCATGGAAGCAATCGTCGTATATCGGCCTTCCGCCTGCTGCCAGAAATTACTGGTCATGGTGGAAGGAAAGGCTGCCTGCGCCTGCGCATCGGCAAAGGCCTGCCGCCGCTGCATCAGGCCGGGGGTCAGGTCAACCAACTGCAGGACGGCCAGAACCGACAGGGCGGCAACCACAAGATGCCGGCGCTTCAAAAGCCGGGAAAGCCCCACACAGACGGCGAGCATTATCAGATAGTACACCGGCCAGAACATCCGCCCGCCGGAGCGAAACACAGAAAACAGCTTGATGAAGGAGGAGGGCAGCGGCAGGGTGATCAGGGTGACGCCGTTGGCGGTGACGACATGGCTGACGGCAAAAGCCGTCAGGATCACGCAGACCAGGCACAAAGACCAGTGACGGCGAAGAAGCGCCGCAACTGCTTTGGGCGCCTTAAACAGGCTTCCAACCAGACAGATCACCGCCCCCGCCAGAGCGCCCGATCCCAGGTAAGCAAAGGCATCATAATTTCCGCCCACTTGATTTTGCTTGGGCAAAATCAAGCTCCAATCCACGCCGTTCACCCCGGCAGGATTCCACAGGCTGTTCAGATTCATGCCGAAATACCCGTACAGGGCGTCGCTGCCTCCGGTGGCCGTGCCGTAAAACAAGCCGAACATCCATCCGGCCGCAACGGTCAAAGCCAGATCGGCCAGCAGCCAAAGTGCCGGGCGCAGATACTGCCGCCGGGATACGGCGTGCGCCAGCAGAAGCGCGAAGGTGACCGCATAGGTCATGGGAACAAAATAAGGATGGATGGTAATGGTCAGGATGTTGAGGATAAACAGTCCGCCGTAATTGTACCGGCCGCTGCGCCGCCCGAGAAAATAATAGTACAGAGCCGCCAGCACAAAAAACTGGGCAGCCAGCGAGGTGTGACGAAGAGTGCGATCCCACAGAACCGGGCTGAATACGAAAAACAGGTCGCCCAGTAGGGGGGCAGATACCCCGTTCTGGAAAAGCCCCAGCAGTCTGGCCCCCACGGCACCCTGTGCCATCAGACAAAGGAGGGTGAACCATCCGAAATATTGGAAGGTGGATGGAAGGAGCGGAGAAAGCAACCGGAAGAAGGCGGCAAACAGGGGAATGGAATCTGTATAGGCGATGCTCAGCCCCTGGGGAGCATTGATGTCCGCGGTTACGCACAGCGGAAAGGAAAGCGGGCTCTGCCGATAAAACAGCCATCCGGCATAATGCTGCTGAATATCTTTTTCAATATAACCGCCCCGACAGAAAGCGTCGTTGGTTACATCCAGCGGGGAGAACCCGAAGATCAGAAAGAAAGCGACAGCCCCCAGGACGGCAC
>CAUEKL010000270.1 GCA_959018215.1 uncultured Gemmiger sp. | reverse complement strand
GACACGGCGGACGAGCGGCTGTACACCATTCCCGGTTCCCCGCCCAACCTGCTGCATGAGAAGCCCGGCGACGCCTTTGCGGCCCGCAACCGGTTTGCTTTGAACATTGACGAGGAGATCGACCCTCCCATGTTCAAGGTCACCGACACCCACTATGCCGCCACCTGGCTGCTGGACCCCCGGGCCCCCAAGGTGGACATGCCCCCCGAGCTGCGCGCCCGGGTGGAGCGGATGAAAGACGAAGCCCGCAAGGTTGCGGCCAAGGAGGTGCTGTAAGATGGCAGTCAAGGAACAGGCCCCGCTGCTGGAGGTCAAGGGCCTCAAACAGTATTTCCGCATCAACCGCAACTTCACTGTCACGGCGGTGGATGATGTAAGCTTTACCATCCGTCCCGGCGAGACCTACGGCCTGGTGGGGGAATCCGGCTCCGGCAAATCCACCATCGGCCGCAGCGTCATCCGGCTGTACGACCCTACCGCCGGGCAGATCACTTTTGACGGCCACGACATCAGCGGCCGTCTGGACAAAGCAACCAACAGCCGCCTGCGCACCCAGATGCAGATGATCTTCCAGGACCCCATGGCCAGCCTGAATCCCCGCAAAAAGGTGGAGGACATCATTGCCGAAGGGCTGGACATCCACCACATGTACCGCTCCCGGGAGGAACGGCGGGACAAGGTGGAGAAGATTCTGGCCAAGGTGGGCCTGGCCCCGGAACACGCCGAGCGCTATCCCCACCAGTTTTCCGGCGGCCAGCGCCAGCGGGTGGGCATTGCCCGGGCGCTGATCATGGACCCCAAGCTGATCATTGCGGACGAGTGCATCTCCGCTCTGGACGTTTCCATCCAGGCCCAGGTGGTCAACCTGATGAAGGATATCCAGGCCGAGACCGGCACGGCATACCTCTTCATCGCCCACGACCTGTCCATGGTCAAGTACATCAGCGACCGCATCGGCGTGCTGCATCTGGGACATCTGCTGGAGACCGGCACCACCGAGGAGATTTTTGAAAATCCCATCCACCCGTATACCCGCAGCCTGCTTTCGGCCATTCCCCTGCCCAACCCGGTGGTGGAAAAGCGCCGCACTGCAGAAACCTACGACTACGCCACCTCCGGCATCGACTATACCAAGGGCACCGATCATCTGGTGTCCGGCAGTCATTACGTCAAGTGCACCGACGAGGAATTTGCCCGCTGGTGCCGCTGAGGCAGCGTGTTTCCCACACCATTCTCCCTTTTTTCGGGTTTTACTATCCTCAGAAAAGGCGCCCCGGCCTGACGGCCGGAGCGCCTTTTCTATCTCTTGGAAAGGATGGGGAAAAGCGGTTTCCTCCTCAAGCAATGGCAGCAGACAGCCGTGGCCTTCCGCTTCCATTTTTGCGTAGGGAACACACTGTTGATGCAGCAGCGCCCCCCGTTGGGGGATTTCCGGGTCACTGGTGAACACATGGCCCAGGTGGGAATCCCCTGCCCGGCTGCGGACCTCGGTGCGGTGCATGCCGCGGCTGTGATCTTCCGTTTCAAACCTGTCCCGGAGTTCGTTTAAAAAGGGACTTGTTGTCATATCCTCCTGGGACATGCCCACGGGCTGCCCGGTTTTCCTGTTCCTGGCAAAGAAAAAGGCAGCGGGAAGATTCCGCTGCCTTTGAAGCTTATGGGAAGGAAAACGTTCGGGGCTCATTGCTGTGCGGCCAGGGATTGGGCAAAATCACAGATGCGTCCGGCGGCGCCGCTGTCCAGCAATTCCCGCTGATGCTGCACCATTCCGGCACAGAGTTCCGGCCGGGAAAGGAGTTCCGTCACCCGGGCTGCCGTATCCCCCGGGTCTTTGCACATTACGCTCATGCCGTGGGCGGAAAAATATTCCTGGTTGTAGGTCTCACAGCCGGGGATGGCCGCCGTGTGTACCATGGGAATCCCGCAGACGGCAGCCTCGGTGGAGGAAAGTCCGCCGGGCTTGGTGACAAAGAGATCGGCGGCCCGCATATACCCTGCCATATCATCGGTGTGGCCCACCACCAGGACCTGTTCACTCTGCTGCGGTTCCAGTTCCGCATACAAGGTCCGGTTGTTGCCGCACACAAGGAGCAGCGCCGTGTCCGGTCGGGCGGAGACGGCCTCCATCAGGGCATAGATGGTCTGGCGGATAGTGCCGCCGCCCATGCTTCCCCCCGCCACCAGGACATAATGCTTGTCCGGGTCCAGGTGCAGCCGCGCCCGGGCTTCGGCCCTGGTTTCCGGCGCGGCAAAGGCCCGGCTGGTGGGGATGCCCAAGGGATGCAGCTTTTCCGCCGGGATGCCCCGCCGGATGTAATCGGCAGCCAGGTTCCCGGCCGGGATCACATAGGCGTCGCACTCGGTTTCCTCGGTGAAGGGGATGCAGACGTAATCGGTGGAGACGTAGATGGTTTTGGGGATGGGCAGGCCCTTGTCCCGCAGGTTGGTCATGATCTCTGCCGGGTAGAGGTGAGTCAGGATCACCACATCATACCGCCGTTGTGTCAGGCAGGCTTCCATGCGGGGAATCATCCGGCGGTTCACATAGTACACGGGAGACCGCACCGGCAATTTGCGGTAGAGCTGTCCCGCCCGGTACACCGCCCCGAACAGCCGGGGCTGTTTCTGTACCATGGAAATATAGGTACTGTCGATCTGTTGGGCCAGCTTTTTGCTGTACAGGGTATAGGGATTGAGCATCCGGGCCCCGTGGCCCCGGCGCTGCAGTTCCTCCATGATGGCCTTGGCGGCGGAGTTGTGTCCCCCACCCGTCCCGCAGGATAAAATCAGCGCTTCCACAGCGGCTTCACCTCCATTTGTTCCTTTTTCTCCTTGCTGGTGATCATCCGCCACAGCACGGCGAAGGAGATCAGCCAGAAGCCCACACCGATTTCCGGCTGTTTGACCACAAAAGGTATACTGGCCAGGGAACAGATGTAGGTGGCCAGGGTGCGGTAATAGTTGGGCGATATTTTGAGCACCACCGAAAACAGGATAAAGAATGCCGCCAGGATGGCAAAGGGCTGCCACAGAGGCAGCAGCCCCAGCAGGCACCCGAAGGTGACCGCAATGCCCTTGCCGCCGTGAAAGTGATGGAACACCGAGAAGGCATGCCCGATGACCGGGGCCGCCATAATCAGGGCAAAGGCGCCGGGCTCCCGGGGCGGTCCTGCCAGAAACAGGTGGACGGGGACAAACCCTTTGAGCAGGTCGCAGATCAGGGTAAGCACCCCGCACAGGAAGCCGCCGTACCGGAAGGCATTGGCGGTGCCCGGATTGCGGTCGTCGCTGATCTCCACCAGATTCTGCCCCGTAAACAGCCGGACGAACAGCTGGGCATACAGCACGCTGCCCGACAGGTATCCCACCAGGGCCAAGACGATCATATCCAAATTATATTTCATCCAGGATC
>CAUEKL010000269.1 GCA_959018215.1 uncultured Gemmiger sp. | reverse complement strand
CGCTTGGTTCGGGACCAAGAGGCCGTGGGTTCGAATCCCGTCACTCCGACCAAAAAGCTCTCAGCTCAGGCTGGGAGCTTTTTTTGTCGTATGAGGGACGGAGATGAGAACAGGACGGCGCACCGCAGTGCGCGACGAACAGTCCTGCGGAATCTTCGTCAGTCCGCGGGAGAATCCCGTCACTCCGACCAAAAGCCTTTCAGCATTTGCTGAAAGGCTTTTTTGTTTTTGCCGCGCCACTGTGCAACTGAAATCAAACATTGTTGGACGGAAGTATAGTATAATGTTCCCAAAGGAGTGGTTGGCATGCAGCAATGGTATAAAAACGTGCAGGACATGGTGGATGAGATCGACACCTGCATCCGGGGGCGTAAGGATGAAAGCCTGACCCTGCAGCACCTGGCCCGGCATCTGGGATACTCGGAATCCTATATTTCCCGCAAATTTGCCCAGGTTGCGGGGATGCGGCTGCGGGACTATCTGCGATACCGGAAGCTGGCCTTTGCGCTGAAAGAACTGCGGGACACCCGCCGGGGCATCCTGGATATTGCGGTGGAGTTCGGGTTTTCCTCCCACGAAAGTTTTACCCGGGCATTCCGGGCCGCCTACGGGATCACTCCCAGCCAATACCGCCGGCATCCGGTGCCGGTGGCGCTGCGCACCCTGCTGCGCCCCATGGACTGCTATCTGCTGGAAACCGGCACGGCGAAAGTCCGGGGCGGTGCTCGCGAGATCAAGACCTATTTTGTGCAGATTCCTGCGCACAAGTTCCTGCACATCCGCAATTACGAGAGCATCGGATACTGGGACTTCTGGCGCAGGCAAAGCCTGATTCCGGGTCAGGACTGTGAAACCGTCTGTGGCCTGCTGGACAGCATTCCCCGCAAACTGGACGATGCAGGAGGCGGCGAACCCAACAGCGGCAGCGGGCAGGTCATGGCCTTTCTCAACGACCCCGCCGGGCGCATCTGCAGTTGGGGAATTCCCCTGGCGGAGTGTTACGGCGTGCGCCTGCCCCCGGATCATGACGGACCCGTGCCCGGGCAGATGCTGCTGACCGACATTCCGGAGGGAGAATATATCGTGTTTGAGCATGGACCTTTCGATTTTGCCGCCGAAAACAGCGCCGTGGAAGCCGCCATGGAGCATGCTATGAAAGAGTTTGCCTGGGAGGGTTCCGGCTATCGGCTGGACGATACGCCGGGTCGTATCTTCTATTTTTACCATGACGCCAGCCGGTTCTGGAAATACGTCCGTCCTGTCTGCCGGGTGTGATGATGTCCGTTTTTTCTGATGCAGAAGTATGCTATTCCCTTTTTGATATAGCAACAGGTCCGCCGCGTTCCTGACGCAGCGGACCTGTTTATTTTTGTGTTTCCGGCAGCAGCACCCGCAGGGTGAACCAGTTGTTGTCACAGTGAACGGTGACGGTCCCGCCGTATTTCTGGGCTGTGGCCCGGATGCTCTTGATGCCGTAGCCTCCGTGCGCCCCGGCACGCCCTCCCCCGTCCGAATCGAGTTCCGGGGAAGTTTCGCAGTAGTTTTCAAAGCGAAGCATGAGAAACCCGTTCTGGGAGTATACCGCCGTGCGGATCAGCCGCTTTTCGGTGTCCGGGATGGTCTCCACACTCTCGGTGGCATTGTCCAGAGCCGTGCCCACAATGGTGCAGATGTCCGCCGTGGGCATAAAATCCAAAAGATGCCCGTCCGCCACGCAGGTCAGGTTGATGCCGTGCTGCTGACAATACAAACTTTTGGCGGTAAGCAGGGTGTCCAGTACCGGGTTTCCGGTCTTGTTCTGGGCTTCATACATCCGGATGCCGCTTTCCATCTCATCCAGAGCTGCCGCCTGCTTGCCCGGGTCCCGTTCGGCCTTGATGGCGGCAATCTGTACCTTCAGGTCATGGTAACGACGGTTGAGCAGATGGATGTTCTCCTTGCTCTGACGGTACTGCTCATACTGCCGGTGGAGCACATTGTCCATGGCCGAAAGTTCCTCATGCAAGCGGTTTTCCCGCAGCTGGTCCTGCTGGATGGAAAGGATCAGCACCCCCGCAAAATCCACCAGGGTACGGATGTAGAACACGCTCATGGTGTTGCTGCCGGCCTGGGTAAAACTCAGGTTGCTCACTGCAAAGGCGGTGATGGCCATGACCATCGCACTGGCAAGTGAGCGCCAGGAAACCCCGATACTTCCCGCACCGCGGCCCACACGGCGCACATCGAACCAGAAAACAAACCCATACACGGCAGCGTACACCACCGCCATGAGCAGCAGGGACAAGGGATGAAACCCGGATTGTTCCGGCCACAGCAGGCAGTGAATCTGCCATTCCAGGCTGGCAGCAAACTCCGCCAGGATAAACGCCCGGGCGCAGCAGTATCCGGCGTCCAGCGCAGGAAGTTCACAGGCCAGAAGAATCAGCAGATACATGACCGCCACAGCCGCTGCCATGCAGGGAATCCACCACACAAGAGGTACATGCCCCGTCAGCTGCAAAAAGACCCCCATCCCCACCAGCCAGCCGGCGCAGATCAGAGCGGTGGCCATCCGCCCGAAACGGGGCCGCAGGGCCAGCACATACAGCAGGCAGGCCAGCCATTCGGCCAGGGCCGTGTACAGCCGGGGAATATCCGGCAATGCCATCACTTGACGCCTCCTCCGATATAGTCGGTCAATGCCTCCATGAACGCCTTCTTTCTGGGGCGGCTGATCTGCAGTTCATAAGGTCCTACCTGCACCGTGTTCTGCTGCACCCCCATCACCTGGGCCAGATTGACCAGGTAGCCGCTGTTGCACCGGGCAAAAGGCTTATCGGCCAGTTTTTCCTCAAAACTTTTCAGGGTACCGGAGGCGGTAAGCACCCCGTCTTCCGTATACAGCCGAACCTTGTGTTCCCCGCTTTCCAGATAATACAGAGAGGCCACATCCACCCGGCGCAGACCGCCTTCCACCGGAACGGTGAGAAAGGTCTTCTGCCGGGCCTGCAGCCGGGTCACCGCCTTCTGCAGCTGCTGGGAAAAGGCAAAGTACGGCACCGGTTTGAGCACATAGTCCAAAGCGTCCACCGCATACCCCCGGATGGCAAACTGGGCCATGTTGGTGATGAAGATCAGCAGTACATCCTTATCCATCTGCCGGATGCGCTCGGCAGCGGCCATACCGTCCATGCGGCGCATCTGCACATCCAGAAAAATGATATCGTATACAGCCCGGTAGTCGGAAACGATCTCGTCCCCGTCGTCAAACAGGCTCAGCTCAAACATACGGCCGAACTGCCGCTCATACCGTCGGATATATTCCGACAGCTGGGTCTGCACCGCCTTGTCATCCTCCACGATCGCCACACGGATCATGTGTGCCTGTCCCCCTTTTCGGTCATTTCTCTTATTATATCGGACGGCTGCCCGGCACACA
>CAUEKL010000268.1 GCA_959018215.1 uncultured Gemmiger sp. | reverse complement strand
GCCCCCACCGCCGCAGCCACGGCCACCCCGGAAACATCCCAGGACATCAACACCGTGGGCATGGCCGAAAACAAGACCATCTACAGCGAGGACGAGCCCCTGAGTCTGGTGTACTTTTACGTCACCGTCCAGCGGGGGGACGCCGGGTCGGACACCGACCATTCCTTTGCCCAGGTCAACAGTGCCGTGCGCTTTGCGGAGGACAGCCATGTGGATAACGACATCCTGGCCCGGGCCATCGTGCAGGTGGGGGACGAGCAGGGGCCCCAGCCCGGCATGCTGGGCTACGACGCCACCGAAAGCAACGCCACCATCCGGGTGCGGGGGAATTCCTCCTCGGTGCGGCCGCAGAAATCCTACAAGCTGGACCTGGACGACGAGGCCGGGCTCTGGCGCGGGCAGAGCAACATTGCCCTGAACAAACATAATTTTGACGCCACCCGGCTGCGCAACAAGCTCTACTTTGACCTGCTGCGCCCGGTGGCGGACATTTCCAGCCTGCGCACCCAGTTTGTGCGGCTGTACATCAAGGACGAGACGGCGGGCCAGACCACCTTCACTGACTATGGCCTGTTCACCCAGGCGGAGGTGCCCACCAAAAAATACCTGGCCAACCACGGCCTGGATTCCGAGGGGTATCTGTACAAGGCCGTCAGCTTCAACTTTGAGATGTCCGACGCTTTGAAAAACTTCGACGACCCGGCCTTCGACCAGGCGGCCTTTGACCGGATTCTCAGCTGCAAGGGGCGGCAGGACAACCAGAAGCTCATTGATCTGGTCACCCTCATTGCCGACCGCAGCGTGGATATCAACGAGATCGTGGGGGAGTACATCGACCGGGACAACTACCTGACCTGGCTGGCCTACAACATCCTCATGGGCAACCACGACACCACGGTGCAGAACTTTTACCTGTACAGCCCGCTGAACAGCCGGAAATGGTTCTTCATTCCCTGGGACGGCGACAACTGCCTGCACTGGCAGGAGGATGAGCTGGAAGGACTGACCGCCAGCTACGGCAGCTGGGAGCACGGGGTGGCCAACTACTGGGGGGTGCTGCTCCACCAGCGCTTTTTGAAAAACGAGGCCAACCGCGCCGAGCTGGCCGCCAAGGTGGACGAACTGCACGAGACCATCAACCGGGACACGGTCAACGCCCTGGCCCGGCAGTACGACGAGGTGGTGCGCCCCTACGCCCTGGCCATGCCGGACTTCTACTACCTGGGCAACACAGCCGCCGAGCGGGACGAGATTCTGGCCGGGCTGGGAGACCAGGTGGAACTGGCCTACCAGCAGTTTTACGACAGTCTCCATGAGCTGATGCCCTTCTTCCTGTACCAGCCGGTGCGGGACGGGCAGAGCGTTGTGTTCCGGTGGGAGGACGCCTACGACTTTGACAACCAGCCCATCACCTACCGGCTGCAGGTGGCGGCCACGCCGGATTTTGCCGCCCCGGTGGTGGATGTGTCCGGGCTGAACAGCACCGAATACCCGGTGCCTGCGTCCCAGCTGCCCGCCGGGACCTGGTATTTCACCGTGACCGCCGAGACCCAGGACGGCCGCACCGCCCCCGCCATGAACAAGATCCTGGTCAACGACGTGTACTATCCCGGCGTGGACCGCGCGGAGGTGACCCCATGACGCCCGCCTATCGCCACGAGCTGAAATACCTGGTCAACCAGGCCGAATACCGGCAGCTCCAGACCGTTCTGCACTCCCTGCTGGGGTACGACGCCCACGCGGGCCCCGACGGCGGCTACCACATCCGCAGCCTCTACCTGGATGACCTCTACCGCACCGCCTACCGCCAGAAAATGGCGGGGGTGGAGGTGCGCAAAAAGTACCGGGTACGCATCTACAACTGCGCGGACCGGCACATCGCCCTGGAATGCAAGTACAAAAACGGCGCCTACATCTACAAGGAATCCGTGCCCCTCACGGTGGAGGAATACGCCGCCCTTTGCCGGGGGGACTTCGGCTTTCTGCTGCGCAAACCCCAGCCGCTGGCCCGGCAGTTCTTTCTGGAAGCACGGGCCAACATCATCCGCCCCTGTGTGATCGTGGCCTATGACCGGGAAGCCTTTGTCAACGACGTGGGCACCGTGCGCATCACCTTTGACAAGGCTCTCACCGCCATGGCCCCCCGGCAGGATCTCTTTGACCCGGCAGCCCCCGGCTACCATGTGCTGCCCCCCGGGCAGATGATCCTGGAAGTCAAGTTTACCGGCATTCTGCCGGAGTACATCCAAAGTATCTTTCGCGCCTACTCCTTTGTCAGGACATCGGCCTCCAAGTTCTGCCTTTGTGCAGACCGGGTCCGGCATACCCTGGGATGAGCAGCGCGCCGTGCAGGAGGAATTTTTCGTTATGACCTTTCAAGACCTGTTCAAAAAATCCGCGTTGGAACTGTTCCCCAACCAGATCGACCCCTTGACCCTGATCCTTACCCTGGTGATCGCCTTCCTCATCGGCATGGGGATTTTTGCGGTCTACCGCCGCTGCTTCATCGGGGTGGTGTACGACCATGCCCTGAACCTTTCCCTGGTCATCATGACCCTGCTGGTGGCCGTGATCATCGTCACCATCAGCACCAACATCACCCTGTCCCTGGGCATGGTGGGCGCGCTGAGCATCGTGCGATACCGCACCGCCGTCAAGAATCCCCTGGACCTGATGTTCCTGTTCTGGGCCATCACCTCGGGCATTGCCATCGGGGCGCAGTACTACTACATCGCCTTTGTGGCCTGGGTCGTGGTCACCCTGGCGCTGGTTTTTCTCAAGCGGCTCAAGGGCAGCGCGGGCACCTATGTGCTCATCGTCACTTACCGGTCCGACCCCGATGTGGAGGAGGCGGTCCGCCGCTGCCTCCACGCCCAACCGGGCAAGTTCCGGTCCAAGGTGGTCAAGGGCGGCACCACCGAGCTGACCATGGAACTCTACCTGAAAACCGATAACCTGACCATCACCCAGCCGGTACAGAACATCGACGGCGTGCAGGATGTCACCCTGGTGGAGTACCGGGGCAACCTGGAGGCCTGATGCAGGCCCGCCGCTGGATGCCGCTGTTCCTGCTGGGGCTGCTCCTGGCGGCCGCCGCCTTTCTGCGGCTGCGTCCCCTGCTGACAGCGGAAGAGGTTCCCGCCCCGGACAAGCCGGTGACCAATCCCATGAAAGGGCTGGTCGCCTGGGGCGAAAACTACCGGCAAGACCCCTATGTGGCCTTTGCCTATGTGCCGGTGTACTGGGCGGAACTGGAACCCCGGCAGGGGGAATACGACTTTGCCGCCCTGGAAGAGCGCTGCCACTTTGCCCGGTGGCGGGCCGACGGGGTGCGGCTGATCCTGCGCCTGGTCGCCGATACCCCCACCGAACAGCGGCACATGGACATTCCCCAGTGGCTGTACGATGCCATGGACGGGGCGGGGACCTGGTAC
>CAUEKL010000267.1 GCA_959018215.1 uncultured Gemmiger sp. | reverse complement strand
CCTCGGAAAGGCGCCATGAGCAGGAACACCGCCGCCGGCCGGGCCACCAGGGTCAGGAACAGGGCAATGCCCAGCCCCGGCAGCAGCACCGCCGGCATCCGGGAGGGGTAGGAAAGCAACCCCAGCACAAAGAACAAGATCATCTGCATGATGCTGGTGATACCGTCAAAGAAGGGAACCAGCGTCTCCTTGTGGCCGATATCCCCGTTGCCCAGCAGGATGCCCGCAATATACACGCTCAGAAATCCGTTCCCGCCCAGCAGGGTTGGGGCGGCATAGGCCAGCAGCGCCGTAGCCACCACCACGATCACGTCCGACCCGGGAAAGGAAAACCGCACCCGGCGCAGCACCCACAGCACGGCAGCCCCCACCCCGAAGCCGAAAATCAGCCCGAAGGCCAGCTGCTTGACCAACAGCAGGGCGGCCCCGCCCGGTGTGATGCCTGTTTCCATGGCGGCCAGCAGCACCGCTGTCAGCATGTAGGCGAAGGGGTCGTTGCTGCCGCTCTCCACCTCCAGCAGAGAGTCTGTGTTTTCCTTCAGGGCCAGGTTCCGGGCCCGCAGGATGGAAAAGACCGAGGCTGCGTCGGTGGAACCCAGCACCGCCCCGCACAAAAGACCCTGTAAAAGAGGCATCCCCAGCACAAGGTGGCAGAATCCGCCGGTGAGCAGGGCGGTCAGCAGAGTCCCGGCACTGGACAGCAGGATGGACGGCACCGCCACCGGGCGGGCGGCGCGCCAGTTGGTGCCGAACCCGCCGTAAAACATAATGAACACCAAGGCCACCGAGCAGATCTGTTCGGTGACGGCGTAATCGTCAAAGGCGATCTTGAACAGGCCGTCCGAACCGAACAGCATGCCCAGAAACAAGAACACCAGCAAGGCCGGAATCCCCAGCCGGGCGCTCAGCTTCAGAAAGGCCGTGCAGGCCAGCATGACCACGGCCGCGAACAACAACAAAGATGCGAGCATGAACCCTTCCTTTCCCTGTGTGAATCAAAAATGCGTACTGTAATAACTATACCATACCGTCCGCAAGGCTGCCAAGGGGAGAAACAGCAGGGAAGATCGGTTTTGATTTTTCAGAATTTTATATCAAAAACGTAAGAATCTTCAGAAAATCCTCCTAAAAAGTTCCCTGGGGCAGCGGCAGACGGTTTTTGACTTGCTCTGCACGGTGTTTCGTGGTATTCTATACGAAGTACGCGACTCTGCTTTGAAAAGTCTTTATGGTGTAAGAAACTGGAAAGGGAGACAGCGTGCGGCGGACGGCCGTTGCCCTTGACGGCCGTCCGCTTTTTTACTTGGCGGGCAGGTCCCAAGGTGGACATTTGCTTCAAAATCGCATATACTTAAGGAATCGTGTGACGAACATACTGCATAAAACAATACAGCTCGAATTGGAGGGACCCCGTATGTGTGGAATCGTTGGCTTTACCGGCCGTACCCAGGCCGCGCCGATTTTGCTGGACGGCTTGGCCAAACTGGAATACCGCGGCTATGACTCGGCCGGTCTGGCGGTGCAGAACGCTGCCGGCAAGATCGAGGTGGTCAAGGCCAAGGGACGTCTGCGCGTTTTGAGCGAGATGACCGACGGCGGCAACGCCGTGCCCGGCACCTGCGGCATCGGCCATACCCGCTGGGCCACCCATGGCGAACCTTCGGTGGTCAACGCCCATCCCCATTACAGCCGGGATGAAAAGATCGCCGTGGTGCATAACGGCATCATTGAAAACTACCAGGAACTGAAGGACTGGCTCATCAACCGCGGCTACAGCTTTGTGTCCCAGACCGACACCGAGGTGGTGGCCCAGCTGGTGGATTACTATTATACCGGGGAAGCCGCCGGTGACCCTCTGGACTCCATCACCCGCATGATGATGCGGGTGCGGGGCTCCTACGCCCTGGGCATCCTGTTTGCGGACCAGCCCGGCGTGGTGTATGCCGTGCGCAAGGACAGCCCCCTCATCGTGGGCCGTGCCGAGGACGGCAACCTCATCGCTTCCGACGTGCCCGCCCTGCTCAAGTACACCCGTACCGTCTATTACATCGACAACTTGGAGATCGCCCGCCTGACCCCCGATTCCATCGAGTTCTTCAATATCGACCGGGAACCGGTGGAAAAGCAGTCCACCACCATCGAGTGGGACGCCGAGGCGGCGGAAAAGGGCGGCTACGAGCACTTCATGATGAAGGAAATCCACGAGCAGCCTGCCGCCGTGCGGGATACCCTGAGCCCCCGCATCAAGGACGGCAAGGTGGACCTGAGCGAGCTTTCCCTGGACGCGGAGGCCATCCGCGCCGTGCGCCGCATCTATATTGTGGGCTGCGGCTCCGCCTACCATGTGGGCGTGGCGGCCCGCTATGTCTTCGAAAGCCTGGCCCGGATTCCGGTGGAGGTGGACGTGGCCAGCGAGTTCCGCTACCGTGACCCGGTGCTGGAGCCGGATTCTCTGGCCATCATCATCAGCCAGAGCGGCGAGACCGCCGATACTCTGGCTGCCTTGCGCCTGTGCAAGGACCGCGGTGTGCGCACCATCGGCATCGTCAACGTGGTGGGCTCCTCCATCGCCCGGGAAGCCGACGCCACCCTGTACACCTGGGCCGGGCCGGAAATTGCCGTGGCCACCACCAAGGCATACAGCACCCAGCTGGCCGCCTGCTACCTGCTGGCCATCGCCTTCGGCCAGGAACGGGGCGTGCTGGATGACGACCATGCCGCCGCTCTGGTGGCGGAACTGCAGGCCCTGCCGGACAAGATCGAAAAGACCCTCTCCGACAAGGAGCGCATCCAGTGGTTTGCCAGCAAGTACGCCAACGCCCATGATGTCTTCTTCATCGGCCGCGGCCTGGACTATGCGGTGGCCCTGGAAGGCAGCCTGAAGTTCAAGGAGATCAGCTACATCCACTCCGAAGCGTTTGCGGCAGGGGAGATGAAGCACGGCCCCATCTCTCTGGTGGAGAAGGGCACGTTGGTGGTGGGCATCCTGACCCAGCCTGACCTGTACGAAAAGACCGTCTCCAACCTGGTGGAAGCCAAGAGCCGGGGCGCCTTCCTCATGGGGCTGACCAGCTACGGCAATTACAACATCGAGGACACTGCCGGGTTCACCGTCTATGTCCCCAAGACCGACCCGCATTTTGCCATCAGCCTGTCGGTGATTCCGCTGCAGCTGCTGGCCTACTATGTGAGCTGCGCCAAGGGCCTGGACGTGGATAAGCCCCGCAACCTGGCCAAGAGCGTCACGGTGGAATAAAACTGAACATTTGGAGCACAATTGTCTGATTTGCCAAAATTTTTTTGGTGATTTTGTGTGTCTTTTGCTCCGTTTGCCTCCTGTTAGTAGGGACAAACGGAGCAATTTTGTGTTATAATACAAGCCGAAGTCAAAATTTTCATGCGGGGGACGGCGTTGCAGGCCGGTGCGCCCCGCCATATAC
>CAUEKL010000266.1 GCA_959018215.1 uncultured Gemmiger sp. | reverse complement strand
CCTATGTAGATGAGACACTGTTCATCGGTGATTCCAACACGGCACGGTACATGATGTATGCCGACGAGACCGGAACCGCCTTCACGTCCCTGAAAAACAACATCGGCGTGGTGAGCATGGGGGTGGGCGCCATCACGACCCTGAAGTGCGAACAGTTCAAGGGCGACAGCCAGATGTACACCATCCCCGATGCGGTGGCCAAGCTCAAACCCCGGCGGATCATCATCTGCTTCGGCACCAACAACCTGGGCGGAACTTCCACCGACGCCACCAGCTTTATCAAGACCTACCGCCAAGGGCTCCAGGCCATTCAAGAATCCTGGCCCTATGCCGAAATCATTGTGAGCGCCATTCCCCCGCTGGACAAACAGCGGGAGAATACCCGGCTGGACATGGTCCAGGTGGACGCCTACAACGCCGCCCTGGTGACCATGTGTGAGGAGGACGGCTACCGCTTCCTCAATTCCACCGAAGTGCTGCGGGATGAGGCCACCGGCTGGGCCAAGAAAGATTATACCCTTTCGGACGGCGTACATCTTTCCAAGGTGGCCGTGACCGCCTACTTCAACTATGTGCGCACCCACGCCAGCCAGACCCCGGACCAGCGTCCCCAGCCTCTGGGGACCATTCCCGAGCCGGACGGTGTGCCTCTGGGCCTGATCACCTCCGACCCCATCGCAGTGCGGGGTGCCAAGGTACCGGTGGAATTCGTGGCCTCGGAGGGCGGTTCCATCAGCGGGTCCACCAGCCAGATGGTCAAGAAGGGCGGCACCTGCTCCACCGTGACCGCCGTCCCCAAAGACGGCTGGAAGTTTGCCTACTGGTCGGCCTCCATCGGGTCCGCCGGGTCGGGCAGTTCCCTCACCTTCACCGTACCTTCCAATGCGGATGCAGGCGGTGTGGTGGTGACTGCCCACTTTGAACCTGCTGCCCACGAGCACAATTATGTGGAGGTGGAGGGCAGCCGCAAGAACCCCACCTGCGAGGAAAAGGGCTATGTGAAAGAGGCCTGCAGCATCTGCGGCGAAGTGCGGGAGGTGGAACTGGAGGCCACCGGCCATAAGTGGGACGGCGGGTCTGTGACCAAAGAACCCCAGCCCGGCGTGGAAGGGGTACGCACCTACACCTGCACCGTGTGCGGCAAACAATACACCGAATCCATCGCTGCGCTGGAAGTGACGCCGCCGCCCTCGGCGCCGCCAAGCACCGAAACCGGCGGAAACACCGGCACTGTGGAGACCACGCCTCCGGAGACGGATACCGGTTCCGACGAAACCACTCCCCCGTCCAGTGAACCGGAAGAGCCCACGCCTCCGGCAGAAACACCACCCACTGTGGAAGGCGGTGACGAAAGCTCCGGCGAAGGCGGCGATACCACCGACGGCGGTGAACCGGCTCCCGAGCCCGAACCGGAACAGCCCGAACCCGAGCAGCCCGCACCGGAGCCAGAGCAACCGGCACCGGAGGAAGCACAACCCGCACCGGAGGAAGCACAGCCGGAATCCGCCCCGGCTGAAATTTGGGCCGATGACTCCGCCGTTTCGGCAGAGTGACCTCATTTTGTATTTTTTGAAACTCCGACCTTCCCCCTGCCCCACAGGGGGAAGGCTTTTGTGTCAAACAAGGAAGGAATCATTTTTATGGACTCCAACACCAAAAATTCAGCCCGGATCTCCCGGTTTTTGCCGTACCTGATGCGGTACAAGGGCATTCTGCTCTTTGATCTGTTCTGTGCCGCCCTGACCACCCTGTGCGACATTGTACTGCCTGCCATCATGCGGTATCTGACCAACGCCGCCACCGATCCTTCGGTGGTGCTGACCGTGGCCACGGTGGGCAAGCTGGCCTTGCTGTACCTGGTGCTACGCATCATTGACGGCGCTGCCAGCTATTACATGTCCGGCACCGGCCACATCATGGGCGTATACATCGAAACCGACATGCGCCGGGATGCCTTTGCCCACCTGCAGCGGCTGAGCCACACCTACTACAACAATACCAAGGTGGGCCAGATCATGGGCCGCATCACCAACGACCTGTTCGATGTGACCGAGTTTGCCCACCACTGCCCTGAGGAATTCTTCATTGCCGCCATCAAGATCGTGGCCTCCTTTGTGATTCTGTGCGGGGCCAGCGTGCCCCTGACCCTGGTGGTCTTTCTCTGCGTGCCCCTGATGATGGTGGTCAGCGTGCGGCTGAACCTGCGGCTGCGGGCGGCCTTCCGCAAGCAGCGGTTCCAGATCGGCGAGCTGAACGCCTCCATCGAGGACAGCCTGCTGGGTCAGCGGGTGGTCAAAGCCTTTGCCGCCGAGGAACAGGAAAAAGACAAGTTCGAGGTGGGCAACCAGACCTTCCAGACCATCAAGAAAAAGACCTATCATGCCATGGCCGCCTTCAACACCTCCACCCGCCTGTTTGACGGCCTGATGTACCTGGTGGTCATTGTGGCGGGCGGCCTGTTCCTGGTGTACGACAAGATCAGCGCCGGCGACCTGGTGGCCTATGTACTGTATGTATCCACCCTCATCGCCACCATCCGCCGCATTGTGGAATTTGCCGAGCAGTTCCAGCGCGGCATGACCGGCATCGAGCGCTTCTTTGAAATCATGGACACCCCGGTAGAAATCGAGGATGCCCCCGACGCCAAGCCTCTGCAGGTGGACAAGGGCGGCATCGAGTTCCAGGACGTGAGCTTTGAGTATCCCGACGACCACAACAAGGTGCTGCGCCATGTGAACCTGCAGATCAAACCCGGGGAGAATCTGGCCCTGGTAGGCCCCTCCGGCGGCGGCAAGACCACCCTGTGCAACCTGATTCCCCGCTTTTACGATGTGACCGGCGGCCGCATCCTCATCGACGGGCAGGACGTGCGCAAGGTCACCCTGCACAGTCTGCGGGATGCTATCGGGGTAGTGCAGCAGGATGTGTACCTGTTCAGCGGCACGGTGGCGGAGAACATCGCCTACGGCAAACCCAATGCCACCCGGGAGGAGATCGAGCAGGCGGCCAGGCTGGCCGGTGCCGACGGGTTCGTGCGGGAGCTGAAAGACGGCTACGACACCTACGTGGGCGAGCGGGGCGTCAAGCTCAGCGGCGGGCAGAAGCAGCGCATTTCCATTGCCCGGGTCTTCCTGAAGAACCCGCCCATTCTGCTGCTGGACGAGGCCACCAGCGCCCTGGACAACGAAAGCGAGATCCTGGTGGGCCAGAGCCTGGACGCCCTGGCTAAGGGCCGCACCACCCTGACCATCGCCCACCGCCTGACCACCATCAAGAACGCCGACCGCATCCTGGTGCTGGGCAAGGACGGCATCGAGGAAGAAGGCACCCACGACCAGCTGCTGGCCAAACAGGGCATCTACTACCGCCTGTGGAACGGTCTGGTCAGCGGGCAGACCCTGTAAAAAGTCAAGAGGAAAATAGCGCGGGTCTCCCCCGTTTTTGCACAAAGTTTCGGC
>CAUEKL010000265.1 GCA_959018215.1 uncultured Gemmiger sp. | reverse complement strand
GTCCAGCGAGCCACGATGCGGGCGATCTCCTCGTCGGTGACACGGTCCCGCAGCAGGCTCTGCTCCTTCTTCTCGGCGGCGATCTTCTCTTCGCTTTCCAGGTCGCGCTGCAGCTGAGGCAGCTTGCCGTACTGCAGCTCACCGGCTTTGGCGTAGTCACCCTGTCGGGTAGCCTTCTCGATGTCGGCCTTCACCGACTCCACCTCGGCGCGCAGGCTCTGCACCTTGTTGATAGCATTCTTCTCGTTTTCCCACTGGGCTTTCTTGGAGTTGAAGCTGTCACGCAGTTCGGCCAGCTCCTTTTCCAGGGCGTCCAGACGCTGGTGGGACAACTCGTCGGTCTCCTTCTTCAGGCTGGCCTCCTCGATCTGCAGCTGGGTGATGTGGTGCTGCAGGTCATCCAGTTCCGCCGGCATGGAATCCAGCTCGGTCTTGACCATGGCACAGGCTTCATCCACCAGGTCGATGGCCTTATCGGGCAGGAAGCGGTCGCTGATGTACCGGTCGGACAGGGTGGCGGCCGCAATGAGGGCGGCATCCTGAATCTTGACGCCGTGGTACACCTCGTACCGCTCCTTCAGGCCACGCAGGATGGAGATGGTGTCCTCCACGGTGGGTTCTTCCACCATGACAGGCTGGAAACGACGTTCCAGGGCGGGGTCCTTCTCGATATATTCCCGGTACTCATCCAGGGTCGTGGCACCGATGCAATGCAGTTCGCCCCGGGCCAGCATAGGCTTGAGCAGGTTGCCCGCGTCCATGGCACCGTCGGTCTTGCCTGCCCCCACAATGGTGTGCAGCTCATCGATGAACAGGATGATCTTGCCTTCGGACTTCTTGACTTCGTTCAGAACGCTCTTCAGACGTTCCTCAAACTCGCCGCGGTACTTGGCACCGGCCACCAGCGCCCCCATATCCAGGCTGAAAATGGTACGGTCTTTCAGGTTCTCGGGCACGTCGCCGCGCACGATCCGCTGGGCCAGGCCCTCGGCAATGGCGGTCTTGCCCACACCGGCTTCACCGATCAGCACAGGGTTGTTCTTGCGCTTACGGGACAGAATCCGGATGACGTTGCGGATCTCGGTATCACGGCCGATGACCGGGTCCAGCTTGTTCTTGCGGGCCATGTCCACCAGGTCCTGGCCGTACTTCTGCAGGGCATTGTAGGTGGATTCGGGGTCATCGCTGGTGACCCGCTGGTTGCCGCGGACGGTGGACAGCTGGGTCATGAATTTTTCCTGGGTGATGCCGAACTGCCGGAACAGTTCCGACGCGGCACGCCCCGGGCGCTGGAGGATACCCAGGAAGATATGCTCCACACTGATGTATTCATCCTTCATCTGTTTGGCCTGGTCTTCCGCCGCGTTGAAGGCGCGGTCCAGGTCATTGGAGATATATACCTTTTCCGGGTCGCGGCCGCTGCCGGTCACATGGGGCAGGGCGGCGACCTTCTCGGTGGCGGCCGCCAGGAAATTGCCCGGCTCCACCCCCATCTTGGTCAGAAGCTGAGGGATCAGGCCGTCATCCTGCTGGCACAAAGCGGCGAGCAGATGTTCCTGCTCGATGGCCTGGTTCTGATATTCCACCGCCAGACGCTGCGCGGCCTGGATGGCCTGAATGGTCTTTTGGGTACATTGATTCATGTTCATACGGCAAACCTCCTTCACAGCTTGCTTGCATCTATATTAGCAAACGACAGTTTTGAGTGCTGTCCGCTCCGGCCCGGCAGGGCTGCGGTCATCTTTTCGCCATACTTTCCCCGGTGGAATCCACCTGTTGGGTCGGCTCCGGTTTTGAATTAGCACTCTCAACCATCGACTGCTAATATTGTAGCACATCCTGTTGGATTGTCAACGGGGTAAATTGAAAATTATTTGTGAACACCTCTTTTTGTCGATTTGGTCCCAAACCTTGCAAAACAAGGCACAACACGGTACAATAAAAAGCAAAGAATTTTGTACAGCGCCACAAGCGCCGGCATAGAGGGAGGATACCTTTATTATGGAAAAGGAAAAACGTTCCATCAATACCATCTGTGTGCAGGGCGGGTACACGCCGGGCAACGGCGAGCCCCGCCAGATTCCCATCATCCAGAGCACTACCTTTAAATATGATACCTCGGACGAGATGGGCAAGCTGTTCGACCTGGAGGCCAGCGGCTACTTCTATTCCCGTCTGCAGAACCCCACCTGCGACCATGTGGCCGCCAAGATCGCCGAACTGGAAGGCGGCACCGCCGCCATGCTGACCAGCTCCGGTCAGGCCGCCAACTTCTTCGCGCTGTTCAACATCTGCAACGCCGGGGATCACATCGTGGCCTCCAGCTCCATCTACGGCGGCACCTTCAACCTGATCTCGGTCACCATGGCCAAGATGGGCATTGAGGCCACCTTTGTGGATCCGGACTGCACCGACGAGGAACTGGAAGCGGCTTTCCGCCCCAACACCAAGGCCGTCTTTGGCGAGACCATCGCCAACCCCGCCCTGACCGTGCTGGACATCGAGCGCTTTGCCAAGGCCGCCCACGCCCACGGCGTGCCCCTGATCGTGGACAACACCTTCCCCACTCCCGTCAACTGCCGTCCCATCGAGTGGGGTGCCGACATCGTCACTCACTCCACCACCAAGTACATGGACGGTCACGGCGGCTGTGTGGGCGGTGCCGTGGTGGACAGCGGCCACTTCGACTGGATGGCTCACGCCGACAAGTTCCCCGGCCTGACCACCCCCGATGAGAGCTATCACGGCATCACCTATGCCGAGCGCTTCGGCAAGGAAGGTGCCTTCATCACCAAGGCCACCGCCCAGCTCATGCGTGACTTCGGCTGTGTGCAGAGCCCCATCAACGCATACATGCTGAACCTGGGCCTGGAGAGCTTGCATGTGCGCATGGCCCGCCATTGTGAGAACGGCCAGGCCGTGGCCGAGTTCCTGGCCAGCCATCCGAAGGTGGCCTATGTGGATTACTGCGGCCTGCCCGGCAACAAGTACTACGAGCGCGCCCAGAAGTACCTGCCCAACGGTTCCTGCGGCGTGGTCAGCTTCGGCATCAAGGGCGGCCGCGACGCTGCCGCCGCTTTCATGGGTCACCTGAAGATTGCCGCCATCGAGACCCACGTGGCCGACGCCCGCACCTGCTGCCTGCATCCCGCGAGCACCACCCACCGCCAGATGAACGACGAGCAGCTGGCCGCCGCCGGTGTGCGTCCCGACCTGGTGCGTATGAGCTGCGGTCTGGAGGACAAGGCCGACCTGATTGCCGACATTGCCCAGGCGCTGGACAAAATCTGATTGTTAAAGGGAGTTTGGCCCCATGCCGCTTATCATTCCCCGTGACCTGCCCGCCTACACCGAACTTTCCCGGGAGAACGTCTTTGTCATGCACAAGGAACGGGCCCGCGGGCAGGACATCCGCCCCCTGCGCATCCTGATCCTGAATCTGATGCCCACCAAGATCGTCACCGAGACCCAGCTGGCCCG
>CAUEKL010000264.1 GCA_959018215.1 uncultured Gemmiger sp. | reverse complement strand
CCCAAAGAATAAATTTTTTCCTGTGTTACCGACCCGAAAAGGAGGATTCTGCCATGGAGGAGCCCCGTCAACAGCCTGTTTCCCCGCCTGACGCCGGGACCGGCGACAACACCGCCCCCGACTGGAAGGTCCGGCTGGACCGGCTGGAAGCCAAAACCGACCGCAACAACCGCCTGCTGAAAATCTGCATCGGCCTGCTCATCGGACTGATTGCGGTGCTCTGCGTAGGGTTCGGGGTGCTGTTCTACCACGGCAGCGTGGCTTACCGCAGCCTGCTCCAGGCCACCGAACAGGTGGATACCCTGGCCGGCACCCTGCAGGACAGTCTGGACAGCATGGAACCCGGTGAGCTGGACCGGCTGCTGCAATCCCTGCCGGATATTGCCGAAAAGCTTTCCCAGCTGGATGTGGACGCTTTGAACCAGGTCATCAGTGAGATGCCCGACCTGATGCAGGCGGTGGAGGACCTGGAACGCCAGACCAGCCAGATCACCGGCTGGTTCAGCAATCTGGGCGGCCTGTTCCGCTGACCCCTTCCCTATCAACAAGAAAAAGCCCGCTCTCCTGTCGGCCGTTGCCGTGGGGAGCGGGCTTGTTTGTTTCTGGGCAGGGGCGGGATCAGTCCTCGTCGATGATGCGCACGGTCTGCATCCGGACCGGCTTCAGAGGCTTGTCGTTCCAGTCGGTGGGAACGGAGGCGATCTCATCCACCACGTCCATGCCGGAGACCACATGGCCGAAAGCCGCATACTGGCCGTCCAGGTGGGGCGCATCGGCGTGCATGATGAAGAACTGGCTGCCGGCACTGTTGGGGTTCTGGGCGCGGGCCATGCTGATGACGCCGCGGGTATGCTTGATGGGGTTGGGCACAAAGTTGGCGGAGAATTCGCCCTTGATCTGCCAGCCCGGGCCGCCGGTGCCGTTGCCCAGGGGGCAGCCGCCCTGGATCATGAAGCCGGGGATGATACGGTGGAAGGTCAGGCCGTCATAAAAGCCCTGACGGACCAGCTTTTCAAAGTTTTCGCAGGTGATGGGCGCGGCGCTGGGGTCCAGCTCGATGTCGATGGTCTTGCCGTTTTCCATGGTAATGCGGATCATGTTGTAGTCTCCTTTTCTTGGGCCGGGGCCTTCACCGCGGGCTTGGTGCTCAACTCGGTGGGGGTCCCGGTGGTATAGTCCATGCTGCCCAGCAGGCGGCACAGTTCGGATTCGGTCAGGTGGCCCATCCAGAATTCCAGGGCCGCGGTCATATACACGGCGCTGCGGCGCTCGGCTTCCCGCAGCAGGGCGAACGCCCCGCCCTTGCGGGCTTCCCCGGTGGCAGGGTCGGTCCATTCATCGGGCAGGTCCAGGCGCAGGGCACGGGGGGACACATGTCCGGTCAAAAAGCCCCGGCCTTTCCAGAAGGTCTCCACAACATAGAAGAGGGCTTTGCGGATGCCGTGACGGCTGGGAAACAGCCGCCGTACCCGGTTGAAATAGTAGAAGGCGTCGGCCAGACATTCCTGGGTCACATCGGCGCCGTATACCTCCTCCAGCACAGTGTGCAGCAGGGTGGCGATTTCGGCCAGGTCGGTGCCTTTTGGCACCGGTGAGGCATCGTCCGCCGGCACCTGGGAGACGCCGGTGTCCTCCGCATGAAGGGTGGAATCCAGGGCGATCTCGAAATAGCCGTGGCCGCCCTTGCCCCCGTAGGGCTGACCGGGCTGGCACATGGCCACCACATAGGGGTGCAGCACCGTGTCGGCGGCATAATGGCAGAGAAAGCCCAGGGCGTACTCCACCTGGGCACCGGTCTTGACGTGGCGCACCAGGCTGCACAAAAAGGCGCCGGTGGCTTCCTCGTGCATGCGGTCCCCCAACGCGGGCAGGTCGTACCGGCGCTTGGCCTTGCTTTTCCACACTTCAAAGCTGAAAAAGCTGTCCGGGCCGTTGGCCCCGGCGGCAAAGGCTTCAGGGCAATGGATCTTGTAATGGATGGATTCGGCTGCCCGCCGGGCGGTGCGGACATGGGTATAGCCTTCCGGCATAGAGAAATGCCCTCCTGTTCGGATAACATAAACGGGGTATGCGGGTCCGGGACCCACATACCCCATTATTGTACTGCCCGCCGGATGGATTGTCAATGCGGGCAAATTTTCCTTAAATCGAGTGTTCCTTCCCCTTCAGGGTGCGCGGCAGCACAGCAAAGAAGAGCACGGCGCCGATGCCGATGATGAGCAGGATGGACACGATGCCGAAGGGGCTGGACGCCGCGTTGATGGCGTCGATCTGCTCGGCGGTGGCGGTCTCGGCGGTCAGGCCCTGGGACCGGAGCATGCCGTTGGCCACGGAAGCGCTGACCACGCCCACCAGGGCCGGGCCCATGATGGAGCTGAACTTGCCGAAGATATCAAAGAATCCGAAGAACTCGCCGCTGCGGTCCTTGTCCGGGATCAGCTTGCCGAACATGGAACGGGACAGGGCCTGGATACCGCCCTGGCTGGTGGCACACAGAACGGCCAGCACCCAGAACTGCCACAGATCCCGCATGAAGAAGGCAAATACGCAGATGAACATGTACACGCAGATGCCCACCCCCACCATGAACCGGGCGCCGAACTTGGCGCTGAGGCGGATGTACAGCAGGCAGAAAGGCAGCCCCAGCACCTGCACCAGCAGCAGGGCCAGCATCATACCGGTGGAATCCAACCCCAGGTTGGTGCCGTAGGTGGTGGCCATGCTGATGACGGTGTGTACGCCGTCGATGTAGAAGAAGTAGGCCAGGATGTACACCAGCATAGGCTTGTTGGCGATGATCTCCTTGATGGTGGCGCCCACGCCCCGGATGCTGCGGCCCACATCCCCCTGCTCATAGGGCTTGCCGGAGGTCTGGCGGCAGTTTTTCAGCAGCGGCAGGCTGAATACCAGCCACCACACGGCGGTGATGGCAAAGATCACGGCCAGGCAGGTGAGCATGGGTACCCCCACCAGGTTCATGACCAGAAAGATGACCAGCGGGATGGTGGAGCCGCCGATGTACCCCAGGCCGTAGCCCATGGTGGAGACCCGGTCCATCCGCTCGGGGGTGGTGATGTCGGTGAGGAAGGCGTCGTAGTAGATGGCGGAGGCATCGAACCCGATGACGCTGAGGATGTACAGCACCAGGATGAAGCCCGCCACCCTGCCGGCGGCCGAGGTGGAGGAGGTGAAGTCCATCAGCGGGGTGAAGGACATGAGGGCCACGGCCACCACACCCAGCACCATGAAGCCGGTGAACAGCCGCTTGCGCATGCCCCGGATATCCCCGAATACGCCCAGAAACGGCGCCGCCAGCGCCACAATGGCCATGGCGATGCTGGTGGCATAGCCCCAGGTGGACATGCTGGAAACGCTGTCCGCCGTGTAGCTGGCCACGGTATCGAAGAAGATGGGCAGCAGGGTGACCACAATGACCGAGTGGGCGCTGTTGGCCCAGTCGTACATCATCCAGCTGATCTCCTGT
>CAUEKL010000263.1 GCA_959018215.1 uncultured Gemmiger sp. | reverse complement strand
CCCTACGATATCTGGCCCAAGAACGTGGGCGTGCCCGAAGCCCACATGGTCCGTTTCGGCCAGGAAGACAACTTCTGGGAGCATGGCTCCGGCCCCTGCGGCCCCTGCTCCGAGATCTATTATGACCGTGGCCCCGAGCACGGCTGCGGCAAGCCCACCTGCAAGGTCGGCTGCGACTGCGACCGCTACATGGAGATCTGGAACCTGGTGTTCAGCCAGTTCGACTCCGACGGCAAGGGCCATTATGAGCGCCTGCCCAAGCCCAACATTGATACCGGCATGGGCCTGGAGCGTCTGGCCTGCGTGATGCAGGGCGTGGGCAACCTGTTCGAGGTGGACACCGTCGCCTCCGTGCTGCACCATGTGGAGCGCCTGTCCGGCAAGAAGTACGGCGAGAACGAGAAGGATGATATCTCCATCCGCGTCATCACCGACCATATCCGTTCCACCACCTTCATGGCTTCCGACGGCATCCTGCCTTCCAACGAAGGCCGCGGCTACGTCTTCCGCCGTCTGCTGCGCCGTGCGGCCCGTCATGGCCGTATGCTGGGCATCCAGGGCCCCTTCCTGACCGATCTGGTGGAGACGGTCATCGTCTCCAGCGAAGCCGGTTACCCCGAACTGCGTGAGCATGAGGAGTACATCAAGAAGGTCATCGGCACCGAGGAGGAGCGCTTCTCCCGCACCATCGACGCCGGCCTGAACATCCTCAACGGTATGCTGGACGACCTGAAGAGCAAGAATAAGACCGTGCTGTCCGGTGCGGACGCCTTCAAGCTCAACGATACCTTCGGCTTCCCCTTGGACCTGACCAAGGAGATCGCCGCCGAAGCGGGAATCCAGGTGGACGAGGACGCCTTCCATGTGGAGATGACCAAGCAGCGGGAACGCGCCCGTGCCGAGCGCCTGTCCAAGGATATCTCCGGCTGGGCCGCCGACCTGTTCGGTGAGCTGAGCGCCGAAGCCACCGTCTTTGACGGCTACGACACCCTGAATGAATCCGCCACCGTGGTGGCTCTGTCTGACGGCGAAGAAATCTGCGACGCTGTGGCCTCCGACGATTCCGACCCCCGTGAGGGCGTTCTGGTCGTACTGGACCACACCCCCTTCTACGCCGAGATGGGCGGCCAGGTGGCCGATACCGGTTACCTGTCCTGCAAGGATGCCAACCTGAAGGTGGTGGGCGTGAAGAAGACCCCGAAGGGCTACTTCGTGCACACCTGCACCCTGCTGGACGGCACCATCCATGTGGGCGATGAGGTGAACGCCAGCGTAGATACCGGCCGCCGCGCCGCCATCTGCCGCAACCACACCGCCACCCACCTGATGCAGAAAGCCCTGCGGGAAGTGCTGGGCGACCATGTGCACCAGGCCGGCAGCTACCAGGACGACCACATCACCCGCTTCGACTTCACCCATTTCAGCGCCGTAACCCCGGAAGAACTGGCTGAGGTGGAGCGCCGTGTCAACGAAAAGATCTACGCCGCCATCCCCGTCACCGTGAACAACCTGCCCATTGAGGAAGCCAAGAAGATGGGCGCCATGGCCCTGTTCGGCGAAAAGTACGGCGACATCGTCCGCGTGGTGGACGCCGGCAACTGGAGCGTGGAGTTCTGCGGCGGCACCCATGTGCACAACACCGCCGAGATCGGCTGCTTCAAGATCCTGTCCGAGAGCAGCGTGGCCGCCGGCATCCGCCGTATCGAGGCCACCACCGCTTACGGCGTGCTGGCTCTGCTGGATGAGCGCACCGAGGAACTGACCCGCACCGCTGCTGCCCTGAAAGCCAACAACATCAAGGACGTGCCCGCCCGTGCCGAGGCCATGAGCGCCGAGCTCAAGGAAACCGGCAAGCAGCTGGATATTGCCAAGGCGCAGCTGGCTTCCACCCAGATCGAAGGCATGTTCGAGTCTGCCGCTATTGTGGAGGGCGTGCGCATCGTCACCATGTTCCTCAACGGCACCAGCCCGGACACCCTGCGCAACATGATGGACAAGCTGCGCGACAAGGCTCCCGACGCTGTGGGCGCCCTCATCGGCACCCAGGGCGAAAAGACCACCCTGGCGGTGGGCGTTGGCAAGCAGGCCCAGGCCAAGGGCCTGAAGGCCGGTGTGCTGGTCAAGCAGATCGCGGCCATTGCCGGCGGCAACGGCGGCGGCAAGCCCGACTTTGCCATGGCCGGTATCCGCGATACTTCCAAGATCGACGATGCCCTGAACGCTGTGCAGGACATTGTGAAAAAGGAACTGGAAAAGAACGCGTAAATATGCTATACTGACAGCGTACCTTTGATTTTTGCGAAAAGGAGGAGATACCATGGCCGATTGCCTGTTCTGCAAGATTGCAGCGGGGGAGATTCCCTCCAACAAGCTGTATGAGGATGATACCCTGCTGGCTTTCTACGACATTGACCCCCAGGCGCCGGTGCATTTCCTCATCATCCCCAAACAGCATATCGCGTCCGCCGCGGCTCTGACCGAGGACGACGCCGCGCTGCTGGGGCATGTGTTCGCGGTGGCGGCCAAGCTGTGCCGTGACCTCGGCGTGGAGGAAAAGGGCTACCGCATCGTGTCCAACGTGGGCGAAGACGGCGGTCAGAGCGTCAAGCACCTGCACTTCCATGTGCTGGCGGGCCGCAGCCTTGCCTGGCCTCCGGGCTGATCGTGGAAATTCCACGGATGTTTGTTTGATTCACTGGAAACGAGGAAGAAAAAATGGCTGAAACCTATACGCTGCATGTGGCGGGCCTGACCCGTGAGCTGCCCATCTGCAAGGTCAACGATCACATGGACATTGCTGCCTTCATCATGTTCAGCGATGTGGAGCTGACCGTGGCCTGCGCTGCCGAACTGCTGAAAAAGTGCCCCGAATTTGATGTGATCCTCACTGCGGAGGCCAAGGGCATTCCCCTGGCTTACGAAATGGCCCGTCAGAGCGGCAAGCAGTGGATTCCTGCGCGCAAGGGTCCCAAACTGTATATGCAGGACCCTGTGGTGATCGAGGACGAATCCATCACCACCGCCGGCAAGCAGGTGCTGGTCATTGACCGCAAGGACATTGACTATATGAACGGCAAGCGCATCCTGATCGTGGATGACGTGATCTCCACCGGCGGCAGCCTGCATGCACTGGAAACCCTGGCTGCCAAGAGCACCGGCACCATTGTGGGCTGCTGTGCTGCCCTGGCGGAAGGCGATGCTGCCAAGCGGACCGATATCACCTTCCTGGCGCCGCTGCCTCTGTTCTTTCACTGATCCATCATGACACGCACGCTGGCTGGCTTTGGTTTTGCCTTTGCACTGGCAGAGCTGGCCGGAGTGTGTCTGCCGCCGTTGGCTGTGCTGCTGACGGCGGCTTTTGTGGTTCTTGTGTGGATTTTGCTGTGCCTGCGCAAGGGCGGCCCGGTTGCCGCCGGGCCGGGTCTTTTGGGGGTGCTGGCGGGGAGGGGCTGGGCACTGGCCTTTCAAGCTGGGGTGGTGCGTCCTCACACGGGGCTGGCCGGGG
>CAUEKL010000262.1 GCA_959018215.1 uncultured Gemmiger sp. | reverse complement strand
ACCAAGACCACCCGCCGCTGGCCCCTGGTGGCCCTGGGCGCCGGGCTGCTGGCTGCCGCCGGCATCATCGGCGGGGTGATGTTTATCCCCCGCGGGCGGAAATACCGCTGAGTTTTCCACCGGATGACCCATACTTGTTGAAAAACCGCCGCAGCGTGCCCAACGCTGCGGCGGTTTTTTGCGGTGCAGGTCTTGATTCTGCCCGAGGCCGAGCATATAATAAAAAAGCAATTCATTGACATATCAATTAGTGACACGTCAACAGTCCGGCGTGTCACCCTGCAAGGGAGTGTCTGTATGTCCTATCCCATCCATACTCTGCTCATCCGCACCGCCCACCGGCAGCAGAATGCCCTGCGCCCCGCTTTGGGGGAGCTGGGGCTTTCCACCGGGCAGCCCAAGGTGCTGCGGTGCCTGGCTGCCCAGGGTCCCTGTTCCCAGCGGGAGCTGGCCGACCGGTGCGATGTGGACCCCGCCGCCATCTGCCGCCTGCTGGACGGCATGGAGCGGGCCGGGCTGCTGGAGCGCCGCCCCAGCAAGGCCGACCGCCGCACCGGGGAGGTGCATCTGACTGAAAAGGGCCGCACCGCCCTGCTGGCCTGGGAGGAGCGCTGCCTGAGTTTTGAGAACCGGATGCTGGACGGCTTTTCGGAGGAGGAAAAGGCCCTGCTGCGGGATTTTCTGGAACGGGCCTACCGCAATGTGGGCGGCAAGCCGTAAAGGGAGGGGTGCTGTATGAAGGATCTGAAATATATCTTTGCCTACCTGCGTCCCTGCCGCCGCCAGGTGGCCGCCGCCGTGGGGCTGGTGTTCATCGAGTGCATCTTTGAGATGAGCATTCCCATGCTCATGACCGGCCTGGTGGACGTGGGGGTGGCCAACCGGGATGTGCCCTACATGCTGGGCCAGGGCGGCAAGATGGTGCTGTGCGCCCTGCTGGCCCTGGTCACCGGGCTGCTGTACGCCCGGTATGCCGCCCGGGCAGCCTACGGCTTCGGGGCCGAGCTGCGCCTGGCGGAATACCGCAAGGTGCAGGAATTCGACTTTTCCAACCTGGACCGGTTTTCCACCTCCTCCCTGGTGACCCGCATGACCACCGACGTGACCGTCATGCAGAACGCCGTCACCAGCGGGCTGCGGCCGCTGGTGCGCAGCCCGGTCATGCTGTTCATGGGGGTGGGCATGTCCTTTCTGCTCAACCCCTCCCTGTCGGCGGTCTTCTTTGTGGCGGCGCCGGTGCTGGGCATCGCCATGGCCTTTCTGGTCACCCGCATCGGGCCGCTGTATGTGCGCCAGCAGACCGCCGTGGACCATCTGAACGGCCGCATCCAGGAAAGCCTCACCGCCATCCGGGCCATCAAGGCCTTTGTGCGGGGGGAACACGAGGACGAAGCCTTTGACCGGGTGAACCGGGAACTCACCGGCGCCAGCGTGGACACCTTCCGCCACGCGGCCCTGAACCAGCCGGTGTTCCAGGTGGTCATGTACACGGCGGTGGTCTGCATCATGTGGTTCGGCGGACGGTTCATCCTGGTGGGCAGCATGACGGTGGGCGAGCTCACCGCCTTTCTGAGCTATGTGCTGCAGGTGATGAACTCGGTGATGATGATCTCCAACGTCTTTCTGCTTCTGACCCGGTCCCTGGCCAGCGCCCACCGCATCCGGGAGGTGCTGGAGGAGCGCCCCGCCCTGGACGAGCCGGAAGCGCCCCTGATGACCGTGCCCGACGGCCGCATCCAGTTCCGGGACGTGACCTTCCGCTACGCCGAGGGCACCGGCCGCCCCGCTTTGTCGGACATTGACCTGACCATTCCCGCCGGGGCCACAGTGGGCATCATCGGCGGCACGGGGTCGGCCAAGACCACCCTGGTGCAGCTGATCCCCCGCCTGTATGACGCCACCCAGGGCACCGTGCTGGTGGGCGGGCAGGACGTGCGCCGGTACGACCTGGCCGCCCTGCGGGACGCGGTGGGCATCGTGCTGCAGAAAAACCTGCTGTTCTCCGGCACCATCCGGGACAATCTGCGCTGGGGCAATCCCGACGCCGACGACGAGGCCCTGTGGACCGCCTGCCGCCAGGCCTGCGCCGATGAATTTCTGGAGCGGATGCCTGCCGGGCTGGACACCGACCTGGGCCAGGGCGGCGTGAATGTTTCGGGCGGGCAGAAACAGCGGCTGTGCATTGCCCGCACCCTGCTCAAACACCCCAAGGTACTGATCTTCGACGATTCCACCAGTGCGGTGGACACCGCCACCGAGGCCCGCATCCGCAAGGCCCTGACCGCCCTGCCCGATGTGACCAAACTCATCATTGCCCAGCGCATCACCTCGGTGATGGAGGCGGACATGATCGTGATCCTCAAAGACGGCACCATCCACGCCGTGGGCACCCACCAGGACCTGCTGGCCCGGGACGAAATCTATCAGGAGATCTATGCCTCCCAGATGAAAGGAGGGGACGACCATGGCCAAGCCCTTTAACGGACGCCGCCCGCAGGACCTGCGGCGCACCTTGCAGCAGTTCGGCCGGTATCTGGGCCGCCACAAAGCACTGCTGGTGCTGGTGGGCATCCTGGCGGCCATGAGCGCCGCCGCCAACCTGCTGGGCACCTACATGATCAAGCCCATCGTGAACCAGATCACCGACACCGGCAGTCTGTCCGGCCTGGTGGCGGGGGTGGGCATGGCCGCGGCCATCTACGCCGTGGGCGCCCTGTCCACCTTCGGCTACACCCAGATCATGGTGCAGGCCGCCCAGAAGATCCTCAGCGACATCCGCCGGGACCTGTTCGCCCATCTGCAGACCCTGCCCCTGCCCTTCTTCGACGCCCAGCGCAAGGGCAATCTGATGAGCCTGTTCACCAACGACGTGGATACCCTTTCGGATGCGCTGAACAACAGCTTTGCCATGCTGATCCAGAGCTTTGTGCAGGTGGCGGGCACCCTGATCCTCCTCTTTGTGCTCAGCTGGCAGCTTTCCCTGCTGGTGATCGTGGGGTACGGGGCCATGTTCCTGTACATCCGGTACAGCACCAAGCGCAGCCGCCAGTATTTCAGCCAGCAGCAGGCCAGCCTGGGCGAGCTGGACGCCTACATCGAGGAGATGGTCACCGGCCAGAAGGTGGTCAAGGTGTTCAACCACGAGCAGGCCAACCTGGACGGCTTCATCCAGCGCAACGAGAAGCTGCGGGCCGCCGGCACCGGCGCCCAGACCTATGCGGGCACCATGGTCCCGGCGGTGGTCAGCATCGCCTACCTGAACTATGCGGTCATCACGGTGGTGGGCGGCATCCTGGTCATGCTGGGCCACACCGACCTGGGCAGCCTGGCCAGCTATCTGGTGTTTGTGCGCCAGTCCAGCATGCCCATCAACCAGCTGACCCAGCAAAGCAACCTGCTGCTGGCCGCCATGGCCGGTGCGGAGCGCATCTTCAACACCATGAACGAGAAGCCGGAGATCGACCAGGGCACGGTGGAACTGGTGGACCTGCGCCCCCAGGGCGGCACCGGCTGGGCC
>CAUEKL010000261.1 GCA_959018215.1 uncultured Gemmiger sp. | reverse complement strand
GGCGGGGGCAGGAATGGCCACCACGCACCACTGCACCCGGTCGTTCATGGTGTATTCCTGCCAGGACTTCATGAAGGTGCGGCGGGCCAGGTTGACCCGGTTCAGCTTGCCGGCATCCAGCCCCGCAAAGGCTTCGGGGTCGGAAGCATGGATGGCCAGGGTGCAGCATCCGTCCGGGTCCTCGGCGTAATCCAGGTAGCTGCGCAGCTCAAAGGGCTTGAGGGCGCACAGGTCGGCCTCGGCGCCGTATTCCATCTGGATGCGGGACAGGCGCTCGTCCTCCCAGCGGACCACCACGTTCTTGGCACCCGCCTCGTAGCCGGCCTTGGCGCAGGCGTGGGCAAACTCCGGCATGGTCACCGGGCAGCGGATGATGAAGTTCTGACGCGGGCGCACATTCACGCCCACCTTGACGACGAAATCAGCGTAGAGCTGCAGATATTTCTTATCCATCTTGTTGTATCTCCTTTTCTCCGCGCCGCCGGATGGGGCACGGTGGTTGAACTCACTGTCTTTCAGTATACACGATGCCCCGCAAAAAGAAAAGACATCCGTGCCAAAAGCTGGCCTATCCCCTGTACGCAAAGACAGTTCTCACTTGCAGTATCCTCCCCTATCCGCTATACTGAAAGAAAAACAGGAGTGGATGCCCTTATGAAAACCGCCAACCGCAACCTGCTGCTCTTTGTGATCCCGGCTGCCCTGGGTCTGGTTCTGGGCATTGTGCTGCTGACCCAGGGGGACGCCCTGCTGAACACCGCCAAAGAGATGGTGCCGCAAGCGCCCCAGGGCGAAGTGGGGGACGTGGAAGGGTACGCCATGATCGGCAGCACGCTGGGAGCCGGACTGGGCGGTCTGGCCGGGTTTGCCATCCAGCTGTTCGGCATGATGGCCATTCTGTACACCGCCGCCCTGCTGATCCTGAGCGGAGTGACCCGGCTGGTATACGGCCCAACACCGGGGCGCATCCTGGCGTACCGCGTCCTGATGGGGGTGACCGTGGTGGTGCTGCTCTCCCCCGCCCCCGATATCCTGCGCACCTTTGTGCGGGCGCTGGCAGACGGGTCCTTCCTGCCGCTGTGGCTGGTCTACCTGGTGGTGGTGTTCATCATCGCCGTAAAGGCCTGCCGCAACACCTACACCGACAAAATTTATCACTGACAAGCAGAAAAGGCTCCCGCCGGAAAGCGGGAGCCTTTTGTTGTGTAAGAATCAAACCGGACTGAATCAGAACGCCACCTTGGCGGCAATGTAGTTCTTCAGCTCGCTGATGGGCATACGGACCTGCTCCATGGTGTCACGGTCACGGACGGTGACGCAGTTGTCGGCCTCGGTCTTGTCGTCGCCCACGGTCTGGAAGTCCACGGTAATGCACAGCGGGGTGCCGATCTCGTCCTGGCGGCGGTACCGCTTGCCGATGGAACCGGCGTCGTCGAAGTCCACCATGAAATCCTTGGCCAGCTCGTTGCGGATCTCCATGGCCTTGCCGGACAGCTTCTTGGACAGGGGCAGCACAGCGCACTTGAAGGGAGCCAGGAAGGGATGCAGGTGCAGCACGGTGCGCACGTCCTCCTTGCCCTTGGAGTCGGTCAGGTGCTCCTCGTCGTAGGCTTCGCACAGGAAGGCCAGAGCCACACGGTCGCAGCCCAGAGAAGGCTCGATGACATAGGGGATGTAATGCTCGTTGGTCTCGGAATCGAAGTACTCCAGACTCTTGCCGGAAGCTTCCTGGTGGCGGCGCAGGTCGTAGTCGGTACGGTCGGCGATGCCCCACAGTTCGCCCCAGTCGGTGAAGGGGAAGGCGTATTCGATGTCGGTGGTGGCGCGGGAGTAGAAGGCCAGCTCGGCGGCTTCATGGTCGCGCAGGCGCAGGTTCTCGTCCTTGATGCCCAGGCTCAGCAGCCAGTCATGGCAGAACTTCTTCCAGTAGGCGAACCATTCCAGGTCGGTGCCGGGCTTGCAGAAGAACTCGCATTCCATCTGCTCGAATTCCCGGGTACGGAAGGTGAAGTTGCCGGGGGTGATCTCGTTGCGGAAGGCCTTGCCCACCTGGCAGACGCCGAAAGGCAGCTTGCGGCGGGTGGTGCGCTGGATGTTGGCAAAGTTGACAAAGATGCCCTGGGCGGTTTCGGGACGCAGGTAGCAGGTGCTGCTGGAGTCCTCGGTAACGCCGATGGCGGTCTTGAACATCAGGTTGAACTTGCGGATGGGGGTGAAGTCATGCTTGCCGCAGACGGGGCAGACCACCTCGTCGTGGGAGGCGATGAAGGCATCCATCTCGTCAAAGGTCATGGCGTCCACGTCCACGCCCTTGCCCTGCTCGCAGTCGGCAATGAGCTTATCCGCGCGGTGGCGGCTCTTGCAGGCGCG
Source organism: uncultured Gemmiger sp. (assembly GCA_959018215.1). Classification (GTDB taxonomy): domain Bacteria; phylum Bacillota; class Clostridia; order Oscillospirales; family Ruminococcaceae; genus Gemmiger. Next base: position 1,153 of record CAUEKL010000261.1, on the reverse strand, counting down.
GCAGTCCAGCAGCGGGTCAGAGAAACTGGCCACGTGGCCGGTGGTGACCCAGGTCTGGGGGTTCATGAGGATGGCGGCATCCAGGCCCACGTTGTACTGGCTTTCCTGGACGAACTTCTTCATCCAGGCTTTCTTGACGTTGTTCTTGAACTCAACGCCCAGGGGGCCGTAGTCCCAGCTGTTGGCCAGGCCGCCGTAGATCTCGCTGCCCGGGTAGATGAAACCGCGGTTCTTGCAAAGGTTGACGATCATGTCCAGAGTCTTTTCACTGTTTTTCACTGTTACTCTCCCTCCCGCGTGGCTGGCTGCCACACAAGCGATGTATTCCCATGCCTTGCGGCACAATAGGGCTATTATAGCACATTGCCCCGCTGCGGGCAATAATATAAAACGGACGCCGTCACAGCAGCTGGGCCGCGATCTGCCGGGCCAGCCCCAGCAAGACGGCCGGCTGGTCCAGCGCGGGGTCCGCCTGCACCAGCCGGGACAGTTCCTGCATGACCCGTTCCGCCTTGCGGGCGGGAATGCCGATGCGTCCCAGCTCCCGGGGGGTGATGCTGATGGGTACAAACTCCTTGCCCGCGCTGCAAAGGGCGTGGGGGTTGAAGCCGTAGATCAGGCTGCTGCGTTTCATAAGCGGGGTCCCCTTTCGGTGGCAGTCGCCCCGCCGCAGGGGCCGGCTGCCGGCGTTTTTTCGGCCGGATTCACCCTTTTTTCAAAAAAAGTGTTTATTTTGCAGCCAAAAAATACTATAATCATTATATCATGCATAAAAGCAGAATCAACCTGTCCCCGCCGCGGGCGGGCAGGCATTTTTTGAGGTGAGGACCGATGTCTTTTTTCAACACCTATGATCCCAAACTGCTGGACAACGTCAAACGTGTACATTTGATCGGCTGCGGCGGTTCCGGGATGTATCCCCTGATTCAGATCCTGCACACCCGCGGGCTGACCTTGTCCGGCTCCGATGTGGAGGAGACCAAGATCACCGAGTCCGAGCGTGCCATGGGTATGACCGTGACTCTGGGCCACAAAGCGGAAAATGTGAAGGGTGCCGACCTGGTGGTGTACAGCGCCGCCATTCATGACGACAACCCCGAACTGGCCGCCGCCCGCGCCCACGGCATTCCGGCGGTGGAGCGCAGCGTGCTGC
>CAUEKL010000260.1 GCA_959018215.1 uncultured Gemmiger sp. | reverse complement strand
GTGATGAGCTGGCCCTGGCGCAGCAGCTTGGCCGCATCGATCTCAAACCCATGGCCGGAGGCATACAATGTCCGGTCTAGCGGTTCCCCATCCCGCAGTTTCTGCTCTTCCGATGTAATGCGGGACAATGTGTTCAGAATTTCTGTATCCATAGTTTGCTTCTGGTCTCTTTTATCCGTATTCAGACGTACGTTCTCTTTTACCCGTTCAGTCCTTCCAACATTCCTTTGAGTTGTTCTTCCGTTAAAACACCAAAGGAAACCAGTGTTCCCAATGTCATTCCCTCCAGCATACGGGAGGCGCCTTCGGTATCACCGGCAGAGGCCTGTCCTGCCGCTGCTTCCGCCAGCCGCTGCAGGATCGGGCCAAACACGGCGGCTCCTTTGGGATCCGATACTACGTCGGCCAGCGTACTGTATTCGGTAAACATCCGAGGCAATGGCCGCTCCGCAGTGAACGACACTTCCTTGCGAAGCCGGATATCCCTGCTGGACGCTCCGACTTCGATCCCATAACAGCCGGTGGGGGCATAGAAATCATGGAGCAGCGGCTCATAATATGCCAAATCACGGGCATTCAGTTCGAAGGTAATCTCCCGCCGCTCACCCGGCTGCAGTGCCACCTTGGCAAAAGACTTCAACTCCCGTACAGGTCTGCGCCGCATCCCGGCAGGCGGCGCCACATACAACTGTACGACTTCCTTTCCCGGAAGCTTCCCTGTATTGGTCACGGTCAGCTGTACCCGCAGCGTTTCCCCTTCCCCCATCCGGGAACGATCCACCGTCATATTGCTGTAGGCAAAACTGGTATAGGACAGGCCATACCCGAATGGGAACAAAACATCCATTTCTTTGGCGTCATAATAGCGGTATCCCACAAAAACGCCTTCACGATATTCTGTAATGCCATTTTCGCCGGGGAAGTTGAACCAGGACGGGGTGTGGGCAAGTTTCTGCGGGAAGGTCTCGGGCAGCTTTCCGCTGGGATTTGCCTTGCCATACAAAAGATCCATGGTGGCTGCACCCACACCGTCACCGGGGAGGTACATTTCCAACACAGCGGCCACCTTGTCCAGCCAGGGCATAGTGATCGGAGCGCCGTTATACAGCACGACAATGGTATTGGGCTGCACATCAGAAACTGCTTCTATCAGTTCATTCTGGTTGGCCGGCATTTCCAATGTCGTACGGTCTACGCCTTCGCTTTCATACCGTTCCGGCAGTCCGGCCAGAATCACCGCTGCATCAGCCTTGCGGGCCGCAGCCACCGCTTCCTCCAGCAGTGTACGGTCCGACGTATCAGATTCCTGATCATAACCGCGCGTCCAGCTCATACCCTTCGGCATGCAATCCACCGCACGGCTGATATATGCACTGTTTACATGACTGCTTCCGCCACCCTGATACCGTGGTGCAGCGGCAAAGTCTCCGATGAGCGCCACGGAACTTTCCTCCGTCAGAGGCAGCACCGAGTCCTTGTTTTTCAGCAGTACCGCGCATTCTTCAGCAATGTGACGGGCAAAGTTATGGTCGGCAGCGCGATCAAAAACAGCATCCGGATGATGGTTTTCTATGCCTGTCTGTACCAGTTTCAGCACATTGTACACCGCACGGTCCACCTCTGCCTCCGTCAAAGTTCCGGCGGCCACCGCATCCAATACCTGTTGAATTCCTCTCCGGCTACCTCCCGGCATTTCCAGATCCAACCCGGCTTTTACGCCCACTGCGCGATTTTTTACAGCTCCCCAATCGGTTACCACCATACCCTGGTATCCCCAGGCCGAGCGCAGAATATCGGTAAGCAGCGTTCCGTTTTCACTGCAGAATGTTCCGTTCACCTTGTTATAGGCACACATAACCGCCTGAGGCTTGGCCTCCTTGACGACAGTTTCAAAGGGTGCCAGATAAATTTCGTGCAGGGTGCGTTCGTCTACCACACTGTCGCCCACCATGCGGTCAGTTTCCTGATTGTTGGCGGCAAAATGTTTGATGCAGCTTCCCGTACCGGTGCTCTGGACGCCTTCCACCATGGCGGCCCCCATCTGTCCGGCCAGGACGGGATCTTCACTGTAATATTCAAAATTTCGTCCGCACAGAGGGCTTCGCTTGATATTCAGCCCCGGCCCCAACAGCAATGCGACCCCTTCAGCCTGGCATTCGTTTCCCACTACACATCCCAGCTTTTGTGCCAGAGCTGTATCAAAGCTTGCGGCCACCGCAGCCGACGAGGGGAAGCACACAGCAGGCGTACTTCCATATATGCCCAGGTGATCACTTTCTTTTTCCTGTTTTCGTAAACCACTGGGCCCATCACTCATCATAATGGCCGGAATTTCCAGGCGCTCCATGGCGCGGGTGTGCCAAAAATCTCCACCAGTCAAAAGTTCTGCCTTTTCTTCCAGCGTGAGTTGCTGTATCAATTCATTCAAGTTCACCATGGTATTCCTCCCGTTCAAAAGCAACGCAGGATATTTCTTACGTATTGCCGTAATTTTGGTTAATGACAGCATAGCATATTTGCCAATCAGTGAGGAGTCAAAAATTCAGCTTAAAGGACTATAATTCCATAAGTTTATGAAAAGCAGAAAGTTTATGCCGTTATTCGTCACCCTTGCGCGGATTTCACTGTTTCTATACTGCCTCTCTTGATTTCCAAAGCGGTTGCCTGCGCCTATGCGGCTCCCAATACTTTAAACCATACATATAACCAAACACATACAAAAAGCACCCGATCCCGGTATTACCGAAAATCGGGCGGTGAATCACGGGCACATCTGTCCCTTTAACGTTTGCCTGCTAATATCCGTCAATCAGTAAGAGAATTTTTCACTCTGTACTTGAATCAGTCTGCATACAATGCAGCAGATTCAGCAAGGCATTTCTGCCAGAAGTCCCGTGTCAATTTTCTGCGGTACCCGCATAAAGTCCGGGATTTTTCCAGGTGGTCACATTCTGATGTCCCGCGCTCAGCGCTCCGTCCACCGGAATGGCCGCACCGGTGATATACCGGGCCATATCGCTTGCCAGGAACAAAGCCAACCAGGCGCACTCCATAGGATCTCCCATTCTGCCTGCCGGGCAGTCTTTTGCAAACATGGCCATCGCAGCTTCGGGAATATCGCCGAAGATGCTGGTCTTTGTGTATCCGGGGCAGATTGCATTCACCGTGATTCCATAGGCGGCATAATCCAGAGCTGCGGCACGGGTCATACCGACCACTCCGAATTTCGTTGCAGTATACAATGCCTGCCCCCGCTGCGGAACAAGGCCGGCCACCGACGCAACGTTGATCAGGAAACCGCCTTTGGATTTGCTGCGGAAGATTGCCTCTGCTGCATACTTCATGCCGGCAAATACGCCTTCGCTGTTGAGCGCAAAAATCCGCTCATACTCTTCCAGCTCATATTCATGCAAAGGATTGCCGCCCATGCCGATTCCTGCATTGGATACGAAACCGTCCAGCCGGCCATAGGTTTCCACCGCTTTCTCTACCAGAGCCTTGATCTGTGCGGGATCACTGCAATCCGTACGGACAAA
>CAUEKL010000259.1 GCA_959018215.1 uncultured Gemmiger sp. | reverse complement strand
CCTCCACGGCAGTCTCCATGATAAAGGGATGTCCCACCAGGTCCAGCATGGCCACATCGTTGTAGTTGTCCCCGAAAGCCATGACCTCAGCGGGAGAGAAGCCCAGGGCGTCGCACAGGCTCTGCACCCCCACCCCCTTGTTGGCCAGGGTGGTGTCGATCCAGTAAGGCCCCGCCACCGCGGCGTTGGCCTGCTTCCATTTGGGCACGAACCGGTCGGCGTAGGCCCCCACCCCGTCGGGCAGGTAGACGCTGACCTTGATGATCTCCTCCGGGATCCGGGCCGGGTCGGTGATGACGGTATGGTTGTTGCCGATCTCATGGATGCGGTGATGCATACCGATGCCCCGCTCCATGAGGTAGCTCATGTTCTCCCCCGAGAGCATGACCTCTCCCCGGCCGTCGGAGTTGTTCCACATATCCCAGGCAATGGCTTCGGCCAGGTCCCGGGGCATGGGGGTCTTGGCGATGGCCTTGCCGTTCTGAAAGACGATGCCGCCGTTTTCGCACAGGAACACGCAGTGCTCCGCCACCGGGGCAAAGAGCTTGCGCAGACTGGTGTACTGCCGGCCGCTGGCCGGGCAGAACAGGATGCCATGGCGGGCCAGTTCCCGGATCTCCGCACACACTTCGTCGCTGACGGCGCTCCGGCCGTAGGGCAGCAGCGTGCCGTCCAGGTCGCTGCAGATCATCTTCACTGCCATCTTACTCTTCCTTTCCCTCTTTCCCTTTTCCGCAGGCCCGGGCATGGGCCAGGGCCAGGCCGCAGTATTCCTGCACATTGCGGGCCAGTTCCGCTGCCTTTTCCGGGGTGACGGTGCCCCGCACTTTGCCGGGCACCCCCATGACCAGGCTGTGGGGCGGAATGACGGTGTTTTCGGTGACCAGGGCGCCCGCCGCAATCAGACTGCCCTGCCCCACCACCGCCCCGTTGAGCACGGTGGCGTGCATGCCGATGAGACAGTCGTCCTCCACGGTGCAGCCGTGGACCACGGCGCTGTGACCGATGCTTACCCGGTCCCCGATGACCACGTCCAGGTCGGGCCCGGTGTGCAGCACGGCGTTGTCCTGCACGTTGGAATCCTTCCCCACCCGGATACGGCCGGTGTCCGCCCGGAGCACCGCCCCGTACCAGACACTGCTGCCCTCTGCCAGGGTCACATCCCCTGCCAGCACCGCCGTGGGTGCCGTAAACGCCGCCTTGGATACCTGCGGTGCCGTTCCGTTATACTCGATATTGGGCATTTCCCATTCCCCCTTGTTGCGTCTTCTATGATACAATTCCGGGCGCGGCGTGTAAAGGGGCCGCTTGCCGCAGGGCACAAAAAAGCAGCCCCGCCGGCTTGCGGGGCTGCCCACAGCGTCACAGGACCTTGGACAAAAAGGCCTTGAGACGCTCGTTTTCGATATTGCTGAAGAATTCCTGCGGGGGCTTGTCCACCTTGACCACGCCCTCGTCAATGAAGATGACCCGGTTGGCCACCTCCCGGGCAAAGCCCATCTCGTGGGTGACCACCACCATGGTCATGCCGCCCTTGGCCAGTTCCTTCATGAGTTCCAGCACCTCGCCCACCATCTCGGGGTCCAGGGCGCTGGTGGGTTCGTCAAAGAGCAGCACTTCCGGGTTCATGGCCAGGGCGCGCACAATGGCAATGCGCTGCTTCTGGCCGCCGGAAAGCATGTTGGGATAGGCGTCCGCCTTGTCCGCCAGGCCGATGCGTTCCAGAAGCTCCATGGCCTTGGCGTCGGCGGTGGCCTGGTCCATCAGGCCCAGGTGCACCGGGGCCAGGGTGATGTTCTTCTTCACCGTCAGGTGGGGGAAGAGGTTGAAGTGCTGGAACACCATGCCCATCTTGGCGCGCATGGCGTCGATGCCCTTCTCGGTGACTTCCTGGCCGTCCAGCAGGACAGTGCCTTCGTCCGGCTCTTCCAGCCGGTTCAGGCAGCGCAGGAAGGTGGACTTACCGCAGCCGGAAGGCCCGACCAGCACCACCACGTCGCCCTTGTTGATGGTCAGGTCCACACCCTTCAGGACCTGCAACCCGTTGTAGCTTTTCTTCAGTCCCTTAACGACGATCACTCTGCGCCAGCCTCCTTTCAAATTTGCCCAGCAGCCAGGTAAAGATCATGACCAGCACCAGATAGATGACGGCGGTGCCCAGCAGCGGGTACATGCACTCATAGGTGCGGCTGTAAATGCCCTGGGCCGCATACAGCAGTTCCTTGCCGCCGATGACGGTGATCAGGGAGGTGTCTTTGAGCAGGATGATGAACTCATTGCCCAGGGCCGGCAGGATGGAGCGGATGGCCTGGGGAATGACGATCTTGACCATGGTGGTGATGTAATTGAGGCCCAGGCTGCGGCCGGCTTCCATCTGGCCGGGGTCCACGGCCATCAGGCCGCCGCGGATGATCTCGGACACATAGGCGCCGGAGTTGATGCCCAGGGTCAGGGCGCCCACCATGGTGAAGTTGCGGCTGGAGGCAAAGATGACCATGCCCATAATCAGCAGCTGCACCATCATGGGGGTGCCGCGGATGACCGTGACATAAATTTTGAAAACGCCGTTCACAAAGCCCAGAACCGCGTTGCGGTGATGGGGGCGCTGCTGGTCGTGGGCCACGCGCACCAGGGCTACGGTGCCGCCCAGGATCACGCCGATGGCCAGAGCCACCGCCGTGACCACCAGGGTGGTGCCCACGCCCTCGATGTACTGCAGCCAGCGGTCATTGGCCAGGAACGCCCGGTAGAACTTGAGGAATCCGTCCTGCCAGGCAGTCAGATCCCCGCCGTTATCGGCCAGGGCCGACAGGATTTCAAACTGTTGGGTCAGGTATGCCATGAAGGAGCCGCCTTTCGTCGGAATGTGTAAAACCACAAAAGAGGCGGCCCTTCCGGGGCCGCCCCGCGGCGCTGTTCACGCCGTTGTGTGCTTATTCAGCAGCTTCGCCGCCGTTGGTGTTGATGTACTTGGCAACGATGGCATCCACGGTGCCGTCGGCCTTCAGTTCAGCCAGAGCGCCGTTGATGGCATCCAGCAGAGCGGTGTTGTCCAGGTTGACGCCGATGGCGTAGTCCTCATTGGCGTACTCGGTGTCCAGGATCTTCAGACCGGGGTTGGCCTTGACGAATTCCTGAGCGGGAGCATTGTCGATGACGACGCAGTCCACCTGGCCGTTCATCAGAGCCTGCACGGCGGTGATGCCGTTGTCGTAGGCGATGACGTTGTCCTCACCGAAACCGCCGTTTTCCGGGGTGTCGGAGCAGTAGATGTAACCGGTGGTGCCGGCCTGGGTGCCGATGAGCTTGCCTTCCATGTCATCGATGGAAGCGATGTCGGAATCCTCCGGCACGATGACCGACTGGATGCCGTTGGCGTAGGAGTCGGTGAAGTTCATGACAGCCTTGCGCTCGTCGGTGACGGTGACACCGGCCATGACCATGTCGCTCTTGCCCTGCTGCACAGCCAGCAGTGCGGCGTCAAAGTCCATGTCGTCGATCTGGAGCTCCAGGCCCAGCTTGTCGGCAATGGCGCCGGCGATCTCCACGTCGA
>CAUEKL010000258.1 GCA_959018215.1 uncultured Gemmiger sp. | reverse complement strand
GATGACGGCCTCGGTCACCGGTTCGCCCAGATATGCCTCGGCGTCCGCCCGCAGTTTCTGCAGGATCAGGGCGCTGATCTCCTGGGGGGTATAGCATTTTCCGTCAATGGGGATGCGGGTATCGCTGCCCATCCGGCGCTTGACGCTGCAGATGGTCCGGGCAGCGTTGGTGACAGCCTGGCGTTTGGCCGGTTCGCCCACCAGGCGCTCCCCCGTTTTGGTGAAGGCCACCACCGAGGGGGTGGTGCGCTGGCCTTCCCTGTTGGGGATGACGACCGGGCGGCCGCCCTCCACCACTGCCACACAGCTGTTGGTGGTGCCCAAATCAATTCCGATGATCTTGCCCATTGCGTGTAAGTTCCTTTCCGAAAAAAGCCGGTCCGCAATGCCGGTTAGACGCAACAGTCCCGCAGACGCCGCGCCCTATTTACATTTATTTTAGCGCGCAGGTCGTCCGAATGTGTTGCCAAATCGTAAACAGTATACGAAAATTGCTTGACGGCCGCCCGCGGCCCCCTTTGGGTTGACGATGCCGCACGGGAATGGTATATTTTGTACTATACCTTATATAGGTTGGATACCGGAAAAGGAGGGATGGATATGGGACGTTCGGCAACGGTGACCCGCCAGACCCGGGAGACCCGTGTGACCGTGACCATTGATCTGGACGGAACGGGACGCGCCGACCTGCATACCGGCATCGGGTTCTTTGATCACATGCTGGACGGGTTTGCCCGCCACGGCCTGTTTGATCTGACCGTACATTGTGAGGGTGACCTGTTTGTGGACAGCCATCACACCATTGAGGACACCGGCATCACCCTGGGCATGGCTATTGCCAAAGCCCTGGGGGACAAGGCGGGGATCGTGCGGTACGGCAGCTGCATGCTGCCCATGGACGAGACCCTGGCCCTGTGCGCCGTGGATCTGGGCGGACGGCCGTACCTGGTGTACGACGCCGCGTTTGCTTCCCAGAACTGCGGCGGCATGGACACCCAGATGGCGCGGGAATTTTTCTACGCCGTATCCTACACGGCGGCCATGAACCTGCATCTGAAAGTGCTGTACGGTGAAAATGACCACCACAAACTGGAAGCCTTGTTCAAGGCCTTTGCCAAAGCCCTGGATGCCGCCACCCGTCAGGACCCCCGCATAGAGGGAGTGCTTTCCACCAAGGGCAGTCTGTGACTGTCCGTCCGTCAAGCGAAAGGAGCCAGCTATGTATCAGGATATGATGAACACCATCGGCTTTGTGGAAGCCGCCGACCCCGAACTGGGCGCCGCCATGCAGCGGGAACTAGTGCGCCAGCGCCAGAACATTGAGCTGATCGCCAGCGAGAACATCGTCTCCCCCGCCGTCATGGCCGCCATGGGCAGCGTGCTCACCAACAAGTATGCCGAGGGTTATCCCGGCCACCGTTACTACGGCGGCTGCCAGTATGTGGACGAGGTGGAGAACATCGCCATCCGCCGGGCCTGCGAGCTCTTCGGCGCCAAGTACGCCAACGTGCAGCCCCATTCCGGCGCCCAGGCCAACCTGGCCGTCTACTTTGCCCTGCTCAATGTGGGCGACACCGTCATGGGCATGGACCTGTCCCAGGGCGGTCATCTGACCCACGGTTCCCCGGTGAACATGAGCGGCAAGAACTACAACTTTGTTTCTTATGGCGTGAACGAAAACGGCTTCATCGATTATGACGCCCTGGCCAAGCAGGTGGCCAAGGTCCGTCCCAAACTGCTGGTGGCTGGTGCTTCCGCCTATCCCCGGGCCATCGATTTTGCCAAGCTGGGCGAGATCGCCCACGGCTACGGCGCCATGCTCATGGTGGATATGGCCCATATTGCGGGCCTGGTGGCCGGCGGCATGCACCAGAACCCGGTGCCCTACGCCGACGTGGTGACCACCACCACCCACAAGACCCTGCGCGGTCCCCGGGGCGGCCTGATCCTGACCAACAACGAATACATTGCCAAGCGCATCAACTCGGCCATCTTCCCCGGCACCCAGGGCGGCCCGCTGGAGCATGTGATCGCCGCCAAGGCGGTCTGCTTCGGGGAAGCCCTCTCCCCCGCCTTCAAGGAATACGCCCGCAAGATCGTGGAGAACGCCGCGGCCCTGGCCGACGGTCTGACCGCCCGGGGCGTGAAGCTGGTATCCGGCGGCACCGACAACCACCTGATGCTGGTGGACCTGAGCGAGGAAAACTGCACCGGCAAGGAGCTGGAGCACAACCTGGATGAGGTGCACATCACCGCCAACAAGAACACCGTTCCCGGGGAGAAGCGCAGCCCCTTCGTGACCAGCGGCGTGCGCCTGGGCACCCCCGCCGTGACCACCCGCGGCATGGGCCCGGCGGAGATGAAGGTCATTGCCGACTGCATTGCGGACTGCATCTTTGACTTTGACACTAAGAAAGAGGACGTGGCGGCGCGCGTGGCCGATCTGACCGCGCGGTTCCCGCTGTATGAATAATTGAAGTGAGGCGTATATCCTTTTATGATCCGTTTTGAATGTGACTACGGGGAGGGCGCGGCCGCCCCGGTGCTGGACGCACTCTGCCGCACCAATCTGGAACAGACCCCTGGCTACGGGGAAGACACCTATTGCGAACAGGCCCGGGAGCGCATCCGCGCTCTGTGCCAGGCCCCCGACGCCGACGTACAGTTTCTGGTGGGCGCCACCCAGGCCAACTTCACCGTGATCGACGCGGCCCTCAAGCCCTGGCAGGGGGTGCTGTGTGCGGACAGCGGGCACATCCATGTGCACGAGACCGGTGCCGTGGAGGCCACCGGTCACAAGTGCCTGACCCTGCCCAACCATAACGGCAAGATCACGGCCGCCCAGGTACGGGCCGCCGTGGATGCCCACTGGGCCAACCCCAGCCATGAACACGAGGTTCAGCCCGGCATGGTGTACATCTCCAACCCCACCGAATGGGGCACCCTGTATTCCAAAAACGAACTGACCGAGCTTTCTCAGGTCTGCCGTGCCTGCGGACTGTACCTCTTTGTGGACGGTGCCCGCATGGCCTACGGCCTGACCAGCGAGGCCAACGACCTGACCCTGAAGGACTACGCTGCCCTGTGCGACGCCTTCTATCTGGGCGGCACCAAGTGCGGGGCTCTCTTCGGCGAGGCGCTGGTGCTGGTCAATCCCGCTTTGCAGAAAGATTTCCGTTACGCCATCAAGCAGCACGGCGGCATGCTGGCCAAGGGCCGGCTGCTGGGACTGCAGTTCCTGGCCCTGCTGGAGGGCGAAGGCGACGCCATGCCTTATCTGGCATTGGCCAAAAAGGCCGACGCCCAGGCCATGCGCATCCGGGACGCCTTTGCGGCCAAGGGATGCTCCATGCGGTACGAGTCCCCCACCAACCAGCAGTTCCCCATCCTGCCCGACAACTGGCTGCAGAAGCTGGAAGAGAAGTACAGCGTCAGCGAGATGGGCAGCGTGGAACCCGGCAAGACCCTGGTACGGTTCTGCACCAGCTGGGCCACCCGGGACGAGGACGTGGAGGCCCTGCTCCAGGACATCGCCGCCCTGTAACCTGCAAGTAAATCACCAAACACAAACCCCCGCCTTCCGTGGCCACGGAAGGCGGGGG
>CAUEKL010000257.1 GCA_959018215.1 uncultured Gemmiger sp. | reverse complement strand
CAGCTGTATCATCATAGTACCAAATTACAGGGCAAAAAGCAAGTCTGCGGGGTAAAAAAACACAGCAGGCAAGGATTTTTCACATCTGAAACCGCCCGGGGGAAAGGTGGGGAAACACCGCTTTCCAGCGCCGAAAAAACGCGTATCTGTCGAAGAAGCGCTGCCCGGCTCTCTTGCCGCAAGATTACAGAAAGAAGATGCTGAATTCTGTAAACTCAAAAAACAGAACCACCGGCCGAAATTTCCGGCCGGTGGTTCTGCTTTCACAAAAGGGGAGCTGGTATGTATTTACTTTTTGGGGCTGCGTAAACCACGCGCAGCAGCATTGCGCAGATTCATCCGGGTTTTCTTGATGTCGGCCACGCTGCGGGCCAGCACCTCCTCCGAGTTTTTCAAAATGGTTTCGCAGTAGGTGGTGGCACTGCGGTTGATTTCCTTTGCCTGCGCCTGTGCCGTGGAGAGGATTTCCACAGCCCGCTGTTGGGCGCGTTTGACAATTTCCTGTTCCGAAACAAGGCCACGGGCTCGCTCCTCCGCCTGCTGAATGATACCGTCAGCTTCGGCGCGGGCGCCTTTCAGGATCTGTTCCCGGTCGGCCACGATCTTTTTGCTGTCCCGGATTTCGTCCGGCAGGTTGTTGCGTACCTCGTCAATAATATCCCGCATGCGGTCCACATCCACAATGCGCTTGGACGGCGTAAACGGAACGCCCCCACCCTCTTCCAGCGTTTCTTCCATCAATTCAAGCAATTCTTCCACATTCATGGCTGTCCCTCTCTCTCATAACGGCTGACCAGGATTTTGCCGTACTTGTATTGTTTGACCAGCTGCAGGCTTCCCGCCTGCGGCGGCAGCTCGGCTTCCAGTTCGCTTTCACACAGAACCACACCCCCGGGCGCCACACTGCGCTCCAGAACCGGCAGCACCTTTGCCAGGGTACCGTGGGCAAAGGGCGGGTCCAGCAGAACCAGGTCAAAGGGGCCGCGGGCCGTATGCAGATAGTTGAAAGCATCCCCGCAGGAAATACGGGCCCGGTCCTGCACACCGGCAGCACGGCAGTTGGCGGTGACGATCTTCACCGCATCGGGGCTGGCGTCCAGGAAGGTGCACTGGGCAGCACCGCGGGACAAGGCTTCAATGCCCAGCTGCCCGCTGCCGGCAAACAAATCCAGCACCTGCGCTCCCGGCAGCAGGAACTGCACGCTGGAGAACATGGCCTCCTTGACACGGTTGATGGTGGGACGGGTCACGTCTTCGCCCGGAAGGGCGGCCAGATTTTTGCCGCGGGCGGTTCCGGCGATCACTCGCATAGCGGCGGCACCTGCCTTTCTTTTCAGTGTTGAAGCGAAGGATTCTTCCTTAATCCCATCTATTATGGAGTTTTTGGGATGCATTGTCAAGTCGAAACCGGGGTCCCCGGGCTTATCAGCCCCGTAAAGCGTTGTAAATTTTTTCCGCTTTGGCATGGCTGATGCCTTTGACCTCTTCCAGATCGGAAATGGACGCCGCTTTGACCGCCGCCACCGTCTTGAAATGAGCCAGCAAGGCAGCCGAGGTCTTTTCCCCTACCCCGGGCAGCGCCGTCAGCGTGGCCGCATAGGATTTTTTCTTCATCAGCCGCTTGCGGTAATCATTGGCATAACGGTGGGTCTCGTCCTGGATGGCCGTGACGAAGGTGAAGATGTTGCGGTGGCGGTTAATGGCGATCTCGCCCCCCGAATCATCCACAATGGCGCGGGTACGGTGGTGGTCGTCTTTGACCATACCGAAGGTGGGAACATGTTCCAGGGCGGTTCCGCGCAAAGCCTGACGCACGGCGGACACCTGTCCCCTGCCGCCGTCGATGAGCAGCAGGTCCGGCAAAGAAGCAAACTGGTTGCCGGGGCCATCCGGTTTATCTCCCCGCCGGGCGGCCTCGTATTCGGCGGCGCGGCGGCCGAGGGTTTCAGCCAGAGAGGCATAGTCGTCGGTCCCGGCCACCTCACGCATCTTGAAGCGGCGATACCCGCTGCGGTAAGGTTTGCCGTCCTTGAACACTACCATACCACAAACGCTGGAGCCATCGCCCCAGTTGGAGATATCATAGCTTTCAATCAGACGGGGCGGAGCTTTCAGGCCCAGCACCTGGGCGGCTTCTTCCAAGAGCTTTTCTTCCCGGGTATAGCGCCCGCTTTCCCGGCCCAGTCGTTCTACCGCATTGGTGTATGCCATGGTAACCAGCTTGGCCACGTCCCCGCGCTGGGGCACATACAGTTCCACCTTACTGCCCCGGGCCTGGGCCAAAGCTTCGCTGAGAGCCTCGTGGGCTTCCGGCAGAGCATCCACCGCCACCGTCTTGGGCACATACTCCCCGTCCAGATAATACTGGGGCAGAAATTCCTCCCGTACAGCAGCAATGTCGGTGGTATCATGAAAAACAAACTCCCGCTTGTCGGTCAGGCGGCCTTCCCGATAGCGCAGTACGGCGGCACAGACCGCCCGGCTGGTGCCCGCAAAAGCCACCACATCCATCTCGGTGCCGCTTTCCATGACCACCTTCTGCCCGGCCGCCACCCGCTCAATGGCCGCGATCTGATCCCGGAGAATGGCTGCGGATTCAAAGTCCAGGCGCTCGGAGGCGGCTTCCATCTTTTCCCGCAGCTGGCGCAGGATATCCTTCTTGCCGTAGCGGATCATCTGCAGCGCTCCCTGCACGGCCTCGTTGTAGGCCTGGCAGCTGACCTTGCCGCTGCACACTGCCATACACTTGCCGATGTGGGCGTTCAGACAGGGCCGCCCTTTGCCGATATCCCGGGGAAACTCCTTGTTGCAGCGGGGCAGCAAAAAGCAGTTCTGGGCGGTTTCCACCATCTCCCGCACCGCAAAGGAGGAGGTGAAGGGACCGATGTAGTCGGCGTTTTCGTCATCCTTCTGCAGCGCGGCGGAGATGCGGGGCCAGTCCCCTTTTGTGATCTTGACGTAGCTGTACCCTTTGTCATCCTTGAGCAGGATGTTGTATTTCGGGGTGTGGGCCTTGATCTGGCTGGCTTCCAGCACCAGGGCTTCAAACTCGCTCTGGCAGACGATTACGTCAAAGGTGAAGGCGTGGTTGATCATCTGGGTGACCTTGGCGTCGTGCGGCACACCTTCCCGGAAATACTGGGAGACGCGGGTGCGCAGACGCTTGGCCTTGCCGATGTAGATGATCTCGTCCGATTTATCCCGGATGATGTAGACCCCCGGCAGAAGCGGCAGCATGCAGGCCTTTTTGTACAGTTCTTGCTTGGTCATGAAAACACCTTGGAAAATAGAATAAGGCCGGGTGGTTACCCCACCCGGCCGAAGAGAATCATGGGATTATTCAGAGAAGCCGGAGTTGACCAGCTTGACCAGACCGTCGACAGCGGCCTGCTCGTCGGTGCCGTCCGCAATGATGCGGATGGTGGTGCCGCCAACGATGCCCAGGCTCAGAACGCCCAGCAGGGACTTGGCGTTGACGCGGCGCTCCTCTTTTTCGACCCAGATGGAGGATTTGTACTCGTTGGCCTTCTGGATGAAGAACGTAGCCGGACGAGCGTGCAGACCAACCTGATTCTCAACGGTAACTTCTTTAACGTACATAGC
>CAUEKL010000256.1 GCA_959018215.1 uncultured Gemmiger sp. | reverse complement strand
CACAGGTGACCCGCCGTTTCCTTGAGAAAAAGAGAAAAAAGGAATATACTAAAATTTATACAAACGCCCGGAAAGGCGAGGCGGGAGGGAACAGAATGAACTATTACGAATGTGCGGCGCCGGACTGCGGGTATGTGACCCTGCGGAAGGATGCGGAAGTCTGCCCCCTGTGCGGAGGCACCGAGTTTGCCCCGGTGGCGGAAGGCGACATCACCCCCCGTGGCTGGATATCCCTGTGCCGGGAGGCGGACCGGGGCAAAAATCCGGTGCAGGCCTATGAATTCTGTGCCCGCGGCGCCGCGATGGGGGATGAACTGTGCCTGTGTGAGCAGGGCCGCCGGCTGTACAAGGGGGAAGGTGTACCCGAAGATCCCGACCATGCCGCCGAATGCTTTGAGAAAGCGGCAGCGCAGGGGAGCGCTTTGGGACGCTGCGAACTGGGCCTTTGCTTTGAAAAAGGAAAAGGCCGTCCCCAAAGCTGGGAAAATGCGGTCTTTCTTTACCGGCAGGCGGCGGACCAGGGCCTTGCCATGGCCCGGTGCAATCTGGGCTGGTGTTATGAGTTCGGCAAAGGGGTGCCGGAGGACAAGAAGGCTGCGGCTTACTGGTACGGCATGGCAGCCATGCAGAAAGAACCCCGTGCCCAGTACTGCCTGGCTCTGTGCTACATGAACGGCTCCGGTGTGGAAAAGGACATGGACCGGGCGGTGCAGCTGTATACCCTGGCGGCCGCCAATGCGTTCCCTCCCGCCGCGCTGGCCCTGGGACGGCTGTATGAAGTGGGCACCGGCGTCAAAAAGGACGAGACCCGGGCGGCGGAGCTGTACCGTCAGGCAGCGGAAAAGGGGATGGACCGGGCTCAGTATGCCCTGGCCCGCTGTTACGAGAAGGGCATCGGGGTGGCCGAAGACCTTGCCGCAGCGGCCCGCTGGTACGGTGCGGCTGCCCGGCAGGGGCTTGCCTCGGCCCAGGTAGCCTACGGCCTTTGCTGTGAAACGGGGGATGGTGTGCCCCGGGACCCGGCGGCTGCGGTGCGGTGGTATCGCCGGGCGGCGATTCAGGGGAATGCTTACGGGCAGTGCAATCTGGGTTACTGCTTTCAGGAGGGGATCGGGACCGAACCCAATCAGGGAGAGGCGGTGCGCTGGTTTGCGGCCGCGGCCGAACACGACCATCCCCGGGCGGCGTATTTGCTGGGCTGCTGCTATGAGGAGGGACGGGGACTGCCCTTGGATCCCTCCCAGGCGGTAGAGCTGTACACCAAAGCGGCACTGCTGGGAAATCCGGTGGCCATGACCCGCCTGGGCCGGTGCCATGAAAGCGGCACCGGAACGGCGGAGGACCCGGTCCGGGCGGTGCGGTGGTACCGGGAAGCGGCAAACATGGGGTTTTCCCCGGCCCAGTGTAATCTGGGCTGGTGCTACGAGAGCGGTACCGGGGTGGAGCAGGACCCGGTTCAGGCGGTGCGCCTCTACCGGGCCGCTGCCGAGCAGGGGGATGCCCGGGGCCAGTGCAATCTGGGGGTCTGCTATGAAAACGGCACCGGCGTGGAAGCCGATGCCGCGGAAGCTGTGCGGTGGTATCGCCGGGCGGCGAAGCGGGGCAATGCCCGGGCCCAGTGGTACCTGGGAATAAACTTGGAGAGCGGCAAAGGCGTGGAAAAGGATGAGGCCGAGGCCGTCTCCTGGTACACCCGCGCCGCCGAGCAGGGGCATGGGGAAGCCATGATCAGCCTGGGCTGGTGCTGTCTGCAGGGCAGGGGGACGGAGCAATCCCTGCCCCGGGCCCACCAGTGGTTTGAGAAGGCGGCGGCCCAGGACCTGCCCGAAGCCCAGTACGGCCTGGGGCTGTGCTGGGAAAAGGAGGACCGCCCCGAGCAGGCCCTGCCCTGCTACCGGGCCGCCGCCCGGGAAAACTTGCCCCGGGCCATGTACCGGCTGGGGCTGTTCTGTGAGCGGGGAACCGCCATGACGGCGGACCCGGTCCAGGCCCGGGACTGGTTCCGCAAGGCGGCCCGGCAGGGGCTGGCTGCCGCCCAGTACAAGCTGGGGACCTATGCCGAGCAGGGCCTGGGCGGGGAACCCCGCAGCCGTTCCCGGGCAGAGGAATTGTACCGCATGGCCGCCGTCCAGGGGAACGAACAGGCAAAGGCGGCGCTGGAACAGCTGAAACACCGCTGGTTCTGACACTACATCCAGGGCAGCGCACACCATTCCCCCAGGTAGACATAGGGCAGGGCATACCGGTCCCGCAGCAGGTCCTCCGCTTCCGGCGGAGACAGGGGCGTGCCGGAACGCAGAGGCAGCCGGGCACAGACGGTGAACACCGGCCCCGCTCCGAACGCCGCCGTCCCGCCGCTCTCGGCGGCCAGGCGCTTCCATAAGGGAATGGTATCCGCCGGGGTCAGGTGAGCCGCACCTCCCTGCAGGCATAAAAGCAGGCTGTCGGCCCCGGGCAGGCAGCGCACCACCGCCCGGCTGCCCCCGGTGCGCAGGGCGCCCCGCAAAGCACACAGCACTGCGGCCTGCAGCAGCCGTCCGTGCACTCCCACCGGCAGTGCCTGCCCCGGCGGGATCATGGCATACAGCCATCCCGCCCGGCGGCGCACCCCGGCCTGCACCGCCCGGCACAGGGCATCCAGCACGGCGCCCGCGTCGGCGGGACGCCGGGGCGGCGGTGCGGTGCAGAGCAGTTCCGCCGTGGTCAGCAGCCGCAGCCCGCTCCACACCGGCAGCGGGTCCAGCCCCCGCAGCCCCCGGCGGGCGGCCTGTTCGGCCAGCCGGGAGCGGGGGTCCGGATTGGGCAGTTCCATGGTCCCGGCCTCCTTTCCTTGCAAACAGTGACAGCGCTATTGTATGCAGAAAATCCCGCCGGCGCGCCCGGAAAATGCTGCCACGCCGGTTTTTGACACCCCAGGGCCGGGACTGCCGACCCGAAGCGGCACTCCGCATGGACACAACGCTGAAAAATGAGGGAGAAATCTCTCCTGTTTTTGACCAATTAGCATGATTTTTCAAATTCGGTGTTAAAATAATAACAACAGACTTGCAGTTTTTGTGCAAATCGAGTACAATAGAAGCATACCGGAACGCGGTGAAGCCACCGCATCAAGGTGGGGCGGACAAGCCGTCCCGAATCAACAAAATCTTGGGAGGATTTTACTATGGCTGTTAAAGTTGCTATCAATGGTTTTGGCCGCATCGGCCGCCTGGCCTTCCGTCAGATGTTCGAGGCTGAGGGCTACGAAGTCGTTGCCATCAACGACCTGACCAGCCCCGCTATGCTGGCTCACCTGCTGAAGTACGACACCGCTCAGGGCTCTTTCCTGGGCAAGATCGGTGAGAACAAGCACACCGTCGAAGCCGGCGAGGATTACATCGTCGTCGACGGCAAGAAGATCACCATCTACGCCATCAAGGACGCCAAGGATTGCCCCTGGGGCGAACTGGGCATCGACGTCGTGCTGGAGTGCACCGGTTTCTACACCTCCAAGGCCAAGAGCATGGCTCACATCGAAGCCGGCGCCAAGAAGGTCGTTATCTCCGCTCCTGCCGGCAACGACCTGAAGACCATCGTCTACTCCGTCAACGAGAAGACCCTGACCG
>CAUEKL010000255.1 GCA_959018215.1 uncultured Gemmiger sp. | reverse complement strand
CTCCTCCCCGGGTTCACTGGTGTACAGCCACAGGATGGCGGCGGCAGCGGCCCGCATCCCGTCCTCGTCCACTCCGGCGGGAATGGCTAGCCAGGCGGCGGTGGACAGGATGGGGTAGTTCATCAGGCCGGTGAGGTTGTATTCGGTGGTGGAAAGGTCGCTCTCCACAAAATCACACTTGAGAGGCAGGCAGACCAGATGGTCCTGCAGGTCGGTGTCGGTGTGGACCATCAGGTCGGCCAGGGTGCCCCGGTAGAACAGGGACTGGCCGGACTGCAGGGCTCCGGCGGCTTCCGCCTGGGTGGGCAGGGAGCCGGTATCCCGGTGGGTCAGCTCCAGTTCCATGGCGCTGTACAGTCCGTTCAGCGGGCCGGTCAGGGTGGTCTCGGTGCGCTGCTCCCCGGCGGCCAGCAGAACCCCGGTAAAAGCGGCTCCCCCGAAGGAGACGGAGGCGTGGCTCATGGGCAGGGTGAACACCGTCTGCAGGTTGGAGGAAGGCTCATACTCGGTGGAGGAGAGGGTGTACTCGTTGCCGTTCAGGGTGACGGTGGTCTCGGCAGGTTCGGCGATCCAGTCGGTCACCGCATCGGCCAGGTCGCTCCACTCCGCCCAGCCGGCCCCTTTCAGGTCGGCTTCCAGGGCGTCGGTCTCGGTCAGCTGGAACAGGGCCGCCAGCATCCGGCTGTCCGCCCAGTAGCCGTACAGGGTTTTGCCCAGAGGCAGGGCCGTCACGGCGGACACGGCGGTCTCGGCATCCACCCCAGCCCGGATGGCGGCGGTGGACAGCAGGCTGTCGGTGCCCATATTCACCCAGTTGCCGTCATCGGCGGCGGGCTGGGCGCCCAGCACCGCCAGGTCCGCCTGGGCGGCGTCCGCCGTGTCCGGCAGTTCCACCAGGGAGACACCCTGGGCTTCGGCGTAGCGGCGCAGGGCTTCGGCCGCGGCGGTGGAAGCCCCGGCCTCATAATAGACGGTCAGTTCCTGGGGAGCTGCCGTGGGGGCAGTCTCGGCCGTTTCGGCGGTGGCCATGCCGTCGGTGGCGGCGGGGGCGCAGCCGGCCAGCAGGCCCAGGGCCAGGACCGAACAGAGGATACGTTTCATAGCTTTTCTCCTAAAACATGAGGTACGGCAATATATCTACCATTATACCGGATTTGCCTGTTTTTTTCTACCCCGGTTTTATGATATAATAAAGCCCATATAACGCCCGGCATATCCGGGCTGTGCGGAAAGGATGGGACCCTTTGTTGCAGCCGACGGAAAAACTGTATGAGCAAGACGCTTTCCTGCGCCGGTTCGCCGCCCGTGTGCTGGCCTGTGAACCGGAGGGGAACGGCTGGCGCACGGCGCTGGACCGCACCGCCTTTTATCCGGAAGGCGGCGGCCAGCCCGCCGACACCGGCCTCCTGGGCGGGGCCCGGGTGACAGACACCCGGGTGAAGGAGGGGGTCGTCTGGCACCGCACCGATGCCCCTCTGCCGGTGGGGGAAGAGGTGACCGGGGAGATCAACTGGGCCCCCCGCCTGGACCATATGGAGCAGCACACAGGGGAGCACATCCTCAGCGGCACCCTGCACCGGCTTTTCGGGGCGGAGAACGTGGGCTTCCACATCGGGGACCCGGCGGTGCGCATGGATACCGACATCCCCCTGACCCCGGCCCAGCTGGCCCGGGCGGAGGCCGAAGCCAACGCCGCCGTGCGGGCGGACGTCCCGGTGCGCTGCTGGTATCCGGACCCCGCCGAGCTGGCCGCCCTGACCTACCGCAGCAAAAAGGAGATCGACGGCCCCGTGCGGCTCACCGACGCCGGCGGAGCGGACCTGTGCGCCTGCTGCGGCACCCATCTGCGCACCACGGGGCAGGTGGGGCTCATCAAGATCCTCAGCGCCCAGCACTACAAGGGCGGCATGCGGCTGGCGGTGGTCTGCGGGCAGCGGGCCCAGCGGGCGGTGGCCGACGCCTGGCAGGATGCCGAGGCGGCCGGGGTGCTGCTCAGCGCCGGGCCGGGCCGCCTGCGGGAGGCCGTGGCCCACACCGCCGAAGCTGCCGAAGCCCTGCACCGCCGTCTGGCTGCGCTGCAGCAGGCGTTGGGGGATGCCTGGGCGGCCGGGGCACAGCCGGGGCAAAGGGCGGTGTTCCTCTGCCCGGAGGCGGACGCCGACACCCTGCGCCGTCTCTGCCTGGCGGTCACCGCCCGTACCGGGGCGGTGTGTGCCGTGCTGGCGCCCGGCGGGCGGGGACTTTCCTACGTGCTGCACTGCCCGGGCGGGGACGCCCGCACCCTGGCCCAGGGGCTCAACGCCGCCTTCGACGGCCGGGGCGGCGGCCGGGGTGAGCTGTGCCAGGGCAGCCTGGCCACCGATGATTTTGACGCCGTGCGGCGTTTTCTTCTGGAACAACACTGATAAAACGACGAAAGAGGTACCTTCATCATGCGCATGCGTTTCAAACCCTACGCCCGTCCGGAGCTGCTGGCCTGCGACTTCCACGTCCACGAGCCCCTGACCCACGCGGGACACTGGCGGGAACTGTTTGCCCGCCCGGACCAGCCCTTCTGCCTGGAACTGGGCTGCGGCAAGGGCGGATTCCTGGCCCAGCTGGCGCCCTCCGACCCCACCCGCAACTTTCTGGGCATCGACATCACCGACAAGGTGCTGATCCTGGCCAAGCGCAAGGTGGAAAAAGCCTATCTGGAAAAGCAGCTGCCCCCGGACAATGTCCTCATTGCCTCCCTGGACATCGAGCGGATGTCGGGGGCCTTCTCTGCCGAGGACCGGGTGGCCCGCATCTATATCAACTTCTGCAACCCCTGGAGCAAGAACGCCAGCAGCCACAAGCACCGGCTGACCCATCCCCGGCAGCTGCTGCAGTACCGTACCCTCATGGACGAGGGGGCGGAGATCTGGTTCAAGACGGATGACGACGACCTGTTCCGGGACAGCCTGAGCTACTTCCCGGCGGCGGGGTTCGAGATCACCTGGCAGACCTTTGATCTGCACGCCGACGAGCCCGCCTGGAACCTGCGCACCGAGCATGAAGGCATGTTCAGCGAGCAGGGCATTCCCATCAAGGCGCTGATTGCCCGCAAGGGGCCGGACAGCACAGTGACCTGGGTGGAGCCCAAGGAGCTGGCCCGCCGCCTGGATGAGGAGGAAGAGGAAGCATGAACGCCCTGTACACCCTGCCCCAATATGTGTGCTTCTTTTTCATCTATGCGGTTCTGGGCTGGTGTGTGGAGGTGGCCTTTGCGGCGGTGAACACCCGTCAGCTGGTCAACCGGGGCTTCCTCAACGGACCGGCCTGCCCCATCTACGGCTTCGGCATGGTGGGCCTGCTGGCGGTGCTGGGGCCCTGGCAGAACAATGTGGCGGCGGTGTTTGTGGTGGCCGCGGTGCTGGCCACCCTGGTGGAACTGGTGGCGGGATACGCCCTGTACAAACTCTTCCACACTCGCTGGTGGGACTATACCAAATTCCGGGGCAACCTGGGCGGCTTCATCTGTCCCCGGTTCTCCCTGCTGTGGGGGCTGGGCGGCGTCCTGGTGATCCGCCTGGTCCATCCGCCGGTGGCCGCGGCGGTGCAGGCCATCCCGCCCCTGGCCCTGGCC
>CAUEKL010000254.1 GCA_959018215.1 uncultured Gemmiger sp. | reverse complement strand
CACCGCACACCAGTGCATCCTCGTGGTTCCCAGCAGCCTGCCGGCTTCCCGGCGGCAGCATCTGCAGAATCTGGGGGCGCGTATTGTGGTGTGCAGCGGCGGCGGCCGCAAGGCCCTGGAACGGGTGGCCGCTGACACTGCCAAGCGGTACAATGGATATTTCACCAACTATTTTGCCAACGACGACAACCCCGAATACCACCGCCGGGTGACCGGGCCGCAGATCCTGAAAGCATGCAACGATTCCATTGACGCGGTGGTCATCGGCGTGGGCAGCGGCGGCACCATCACCGGTGTGGCGGAATATCTGAAAGCCTGGAACAGCATGATCCGCATTGTGGCGGTGGAACCCAGCGAATGTGCCGCCATTTCGGGCGGGTTCATCGGCCACCACGGCATTTCGGGCATTGGTCCCGGTTTTGTACCGGAAAACTACAATCCTTATGTGGTGGACACGGTACTTACCGTAAGTACCGCCGACGCCGAGCGCGCCGCCCGGGAGGTCCTGTTCTTTGACGGTATTCCCGCCTGCACCAGCGCCGGGGC
Organism: uncultured Gemmiger sp.; assembly: GCA_959018215.1. Classification (GTDB taxonomy): domain Bacteria; phylum Bacillota; class Clostridia; order Oscillospirales; family Ruminococcaceae; genus Gemmiger. The sequence continues at coordinate 3,113 of CAUEKL010000254.1, read as the reverse complement.
CACCCTCGCCGCCGCGGTACAGCTCATCGGCACCGGAAAGTCCACCCGCCCGCTGTGCATCTTTGCCGGGCGGCATACATACGGCTGAGCTGCCGATTCTGTAAAGCAAATTTGCTTCACAGAAGAATTTATGTATCTTCCTTTTTTCGATTGTTTGCAACAGCCCTCGGGTCTTTTGGCCCGGGGGCTGTCTGTTTTACACCCCTGCAATAGCATACAGAAATCCTTTCCGGCATAGGGTTGGACAAAACGATCCTGTGTAAGGGAGGTTTGCGTATGAAAGGCGACCCCGAAGAGCGCGCGGTGGAGGTGGGGCGGTATCTGGTGCGCAGCGGCGCAACGGTGCGTGCTGCCGCACGGGTGTTTGGTGTGAGCAAAAGCACGGTCTGGAAGGACCAGACGCGGCTGCGCCGGCTGAACCCCGGGCTGTGGGCAGAGGTGCGCAAGGTATTGCAAAAAAACAAAGCCGAACGCCACCTGCGCGGCGGTGAGGCCACGCGATGCAAGTATCTGCAGGACGCGCGATGCCGCCATCCGCCCGATTTCACAAAAGTTTGACCACCCTTTTACAAGGGGTTGCACAGGTGTGCCGGTGACAGTATAATAAAGACAAGAATGTGGATTCGTGCCGGGAGGCTTCCCGGCACAAGAAAGGTTGTGTGGAACGATGAAACGCACCGATTATATCAGCTGGGACGAATATTTCATGGGGATTGCCCTGCTGTCCGCCATGCGCAGCAAGGACAGCAACAGCCAGGTGGGGGCGTGCATCGTCAGCCCGGAAAACAAGATTCTTTCCCTTGGCTACAACGGCATGCCCATCGGCTGCAATGACGACGAGATGCCCTGGGAACGGGAGGGCCCGCCGCTGGAGACAAAATATATGTACGTCTGCCACGCTGAGCTCAACGCCATCCTGAACTCTGCGCACAGCGACCTGCGGGGCGCCCGGGTATATGTGACCCTTTTCCCCTGCAACGAGTGTGCCAAGAGCATCATCCAGAGCGGCATCAAGGAGATCGTGTATCTTTCGGACAAATACCACGATGCCGATATGAGCGTTGCCAGCCGTCGTCTGCTGCGCATGGCGGGGGTCAGCTTCCGGGCCTACCAGCCCACGGGACGCCAGATCACCTTTACGGTATAACAGAGAGGACGTTCGGAAATGAAAACCACCATCATCGGCATTGCAGGCGGCACCGGCAGCGGCAAGAGCACCCTGACTGCCCGTCTGCGCAAACATTTCGGTGAGCACGAAGTGAGCGTCATCAATCATGACAGCTACTACAAACGCCATGATGAACTGCCCTACGAGGAGCGGTGCAAGCTCAACTACGATCACCCGGATTCCTTTGACACCGAACTTCTGGTGGAACACCTGCGGGCGTTGCGGCGCGGCGAGCCGGTCCAGGTGCCGGTGTACAATTACGCCATCCATAATCGCAGCGACAAGACCGTGACCGTCTCCCCTGCTCCGGTGATCATTGTGGAAGGGATTCTGATCTTTGATTCCGCCGAGCTGTGTGACATGATGGATCTGAAGGTGTTTGTGGACACCGACGCCGACGTGCGTATTTTGCGGCGCATTGTGCGGGATGTTAAATCCCGCGGGCGTACCCTGGACAGCGTGGTAAACCAATACCTGACCACCGTCAAACCCATGCATGAACAGTTTGTGGAGCCGAGCAAACGCAAGGCGGACCTGATTGTGCCGGAGGGCGGCCGCAACGAGGTAGCTCTGGATATGCTGATCAAGTGGGTCAGCAATCATCTGCAGACCGAATAATTTTGCAGCATGCAAATAGCCCGATGCCGTTCTGCGGCACCGGGCTTTCCTTATTATAATAGAAGTTTATGTCATCACGCATTTTCCTGGGCATAAATCATCTGTCCCAGTTGCTGCATGGCATCCACCACGGCAGGGGGAAAATCCACATTCTGGTCGCCCTGATCGGTCATGCAGCAAAGGATATAGGGGTGTTCCGCATACACAATGGCAAAATCGTGGAAGGCATAGTCCCAGCTGCCGTACTTTTTGGCGGCTTCCACCCCGTCCGGTATGTACAGCGCCGTATGTTCGGCATCCAAGAAGCAATCCATCAGCTGAAGGGAGGTGCTGGTTTCCGTCTCAAAATACTGGTAGAGCGCCTGCATGAGCAGACCTGCATCCGATACATTCATGATGCCCTGAATCCCGTTTTCTTCCGTCATGGAGCAGGAATAGGGGGAATGGAATCCCAGATTTGCCAGGAAGTCACAGAACCCGGTGCTTTCATCAGCCGGCCAGGTGGATACCAGCATATCCATGGCATTGTTGTCACTGACCGTAATCATGGCATACATGGCATCCCAGGCGGGAATCATGGATACGCCGTCATAGGCATCCAGCTTGGTACCTTCCAGGGTTCCGAAGGCGAACGGGTTGTACACCTCCCCTTCCATATCCAGTATTCCCTGTTCCGCCTGCTGACACAGCCACAAAGCATACGCCGCCTTCAGCGTACTGGCAGGATAATATTCGGTTTCGGCAGCATATGTATACACACTCCCGGTTTCCAGGTCCTGGGCATAGACTGAAAAGCCACTGGGCTGACCGGCACAGAAGGCATCCAACACAGCCGTATCCCATCCGGCAAAAGACCGGGTCTCCTGCTCTTGCTGTGTGGAGACATCTTCGTTCTTTACCGTTTCTTCCTGCGCCGCTGCCGGTGTTGACCGCGGTTCCGACAGCAGATCTTTCGCAGCGGTCTGCGTCGTCTTGGTAAGTCCGCTTTCTTCCAGCAACGGAAGCACTTCCCGCGCCGCAAAAGCCAGCACCACCGCAGCGGCAGCCAAACCCGCTAATGCCAGGCCCGGGCGCGGCTTTTTGGTCTTGGTCGTCATTGCATCCACATCCTTTGACACCATTTTATCCCATCAATTTCAATATAGCAAGAATACACCCCAATTGTATCGGTTTTGTTTGCAAAATGTGTGAAAATGGTGGGCAACAGAAAATCCCCCTGCCGGAAATCCGACAGGGGGATTTTGCAAAGTCAGGAAACGGTAACCAGAGGTTTACGACCTCATTGTACAGACCTTCGTAGCTCTTGGCGGAGTTGGACCAGCTGAAG
>CAUEKL010000253.1 GCA_959018215.1 uncultured Gemmiger sp. | reverse complement strand
GAATACCATCGGCAAAGAGCATTGTCAACCGGAAAGGGGGGCGCCGGCTCCACACCAAAACCGGCAGACCCGCCGCACTGCGCTGAGCACAGATGCGGCGGGTCTGCCGGTTTACAGGTATGGAAGGGAAACGCTTTGTAAAGAATACGGCACAGGCAGGCCGGCTTTGCCTTATCCCAGATGGTGCTGCAGCACATCCAGGAAGGCGGGCCCGCCGTCTGCGGCAAAGCGGATTTTTTCGGCGGAAAGGGGTGTATCCAGCACCGCCGACAGAGCCATCTCGCCATCGTTGACAAACAGCTCGGCGCAGTCCTTGTCCAGGATCAGGCGCAGGGTCAGTTTGCCGTCCCGGGGTACGGCCTTGATGTGGCGGGTATGGGGGATATCCCGCCGGCTGCCCCCGTGGCTGCGGTCAAAGGCCAGCTCGCCCCGATCCAGGTCACAGCGAATCTCATTGTACAGGGTATCATCCGCCGCGAACTGCAGGGTAAAGCGGCGGCAGGACGGGCTTTGTGCCGTATGTACGGTCACGGTCAGGTCCAGGCTGCGGCCTCCGACACCCGGCAGCGAGGTGGTTTCTTCCACCTTCACGCCGGGAAGCAGGGCGGTGTCCTGCCACAGGCTCTGCAGCTCCCGCACCGGCTGCTGGTACAGCCGCCCGTCCCGCACCGACAGTTCCCGGGGCAGGGTCATGCGGCCGAACCAGGGGCGATGCGCCGGGTCATGGTTGGCAGTGGCCCAGCTCTGCATCCAGGCCACCATGATACGGCGGCCGTCCGGGGAAAGGGTGGTCTGGGGGGCGTAGAAGTCCAGGCCGTAGTCGATGGCCTGCACCTTATGCCGGGCAAAAGCGTGGGTGACAGGGTCATAGCTGCCCAGCAGAGCCACAGTGCCTTCCCCGGCGTGGAACTCACTGTCGGCGGTGGCGCGCATTTCCTGGGGGCTCACCAGCAGTACCTGCACCCCGTCCAGGGCAAAGAAGTCCGGGCACTCCCACATTTTGCCGTACTCGTCATGGTTGGAGTCGATCACGCTGACAAACTCCCAGCGGTGTCCGTCCAGGCTCCGGAACAGCAGGATGGTCCCCTGCTCCGTCTTGTGTCGGTTGGAGAGCACACAATAATACCGGTCGCCCTCCGCCCAGATCTTGGGGTCGCGGAAATCCACCTCGCTGAAGCTTTCCGGCAGCATATCCGCCGTGATGACCGGGTTGGCTTCATCCTTGACAAAGTCCCGCCCGTCCCCCACGGCCACACACTGGGCCTGACGCTCCATATGGTCGGTGGTGGCAGGCTGCACGCCGGTGTACAGCAACAGCAGGCGGCCGTCCGGCAGGGGCACCGCACTGCCGGAGAAACACCCGGCCGCATCCGCAGCCATATCCGGCGCCAGGGCGCAGGGCTGGTACTGCCAGTGCAGCAGATCTTCGGTCACGGCATGGCCCCAGTGCATGGGCCCCCAGACGGTGCTGTACGGATGGTACTGGTAAAACAGGTGGTACTGCCCGTTGTGGTAGCAGAACCCGTTGGGATCGTTCATCCATCCTACAAGCGGCGTCAGGTGAAAGTTCAGGCGTTCGCTTGCCGGAATTTTGGCTGCCTCCTCGCGTTCAAAGTTGCGGGCGGCTTCCAGTTTGCTCATTGTGCGCGGCATGGGGAAGTCCTCTCTTTATGGTGTGATGATGTGGATGCTTTGCCGCCAAAGGCCGGCGCACCGTCCGGGGGTCCGGCCTTCGGTGCGCCGGCTTGGCGGCTGGGCGTTTGTTTTGGGTGAGATACAGTTTTTATTCCGCGGTTTCGGCGGTGGCCACGGCAGCGCCCTCGGTCTCCAGGGTCTGCACATAGCGGTCATAAGCGGCCTGGTACACTTCCAGCAGCTTGTTCATGCCGTAGCTATTCAGGTTGTCCTTGTAGGCGGCCCAGGATTCATCGGTGATGCCGCCGTCCCGCAGCCAGGCAGCTTCCTGTTCGGAGACAAAGCCTTCAAAGTCCACGCGGTAGCGGTCGATGGTGTCCAGTTCGTCCTGGGTGAATACGCAGTCGATGGGATAGCAGGTGGTGTCGCTGACAAAGGGCATCCAGTAGTCGTACAGGTCGTTCAGACGCTGCTGGGCACGGGGTTCCATCTCAAAGGTGGTGGCGTAGTAATCGGAGAGGATCAGCTTGGGACCGGCCACTTCGTACTCGCTCTTCAGCTCGCCGGCGCTCTTGCCGAACTGGGCCTGGGCTTCCTCATCGGTGATGCTCTGCCACAGACCGTTTTCGTCCTGCTCGGTGAAGTAGACGCCGATGGGGCCGTACTGCAGCTGCATGACATTTTCGGGAGCATACCACTGGTCGTAGAACTTCAGCAGGTTGATGGGGCTTTTGCAGGCGGAGGTGATGCACAGGTTGCCGGAGTTGATGCCGCCGCCGTCACGCACGGTGACGTTGTGAGTGCCGTCGGGGCCGTCCAGAACGGGCAGGAAGACATAGTCGTCGGACTTGTCGCCCATGAGCTCCTCGATGTACCACCAGGTAGCCACGCCCACGCGGCCCTGAGAGCACTTGGCCATGTACTGGGTGTCGTCCTGGCTGAAGGCTTCCTGGTCGATCAGGCCCTCGGCGAACCAGTCGTGGAAGTATTCCAGGGCGGCGCGGTAGTTGTCGTCATCGCTGACGAAGTTGACCTGGCCGTCCGGCTGCAGGATCAGGTCCATGCAGACATCGTTGGTCCAGTTGGTGAAGCCGAAACCGGCGTAGAAGATGTTCTGGCCCCAGCACCACTGGTCGATGCCGAAGGACATGGGGATGGTCTGGCCGGGATCGTTGCCGTAGGTGGTGGCCATGTCGTTTTCCTTGAAGGCCACCAGCACGTCGTGGAGTTCATCCAGGGTGGTGGGGACTTCCAGGCCCAGCTCATCCAGCCAGGTCTTGTTGATCATGGAATACTGGGGAATGGTGTAGATGTTGTAGTCCTCTTCCTTGCCGATACCGGCGGTGCCCATTTGCTCCCCTGCCGGCAGGCCGTAGATGCAGCCGTCGTCCATGGTGATGGCCGCCCGGATGTCCGGGTGCTCTTCCAGGATCTTGGTCAGGTTGGGCATGTATTCTTCGTTGATGTAGGGGGTCAGGTCGATGAAGGTGCCGTCCTCACCGTAGTTGGTCAGGTCATAGTTGGAGAAGCCCACCGCGTTGAAGGCATCCGGCAGGTCGTTGCCCGCAATGCGGATGTTGACCTGTTCCGAAAGGGAATCGCTCATGGTGTCCCAGGTGATGGAGATCCCGGCGTTCTTTTCCATGGCATTGAGCACTTCGTTGTTATCATAGCCGCCGGACAGAGCCGAAATGCCGCTGATGATGTTGAACTCGGTCTGGTCCACGTTGGTGTTGGCTACGCCGGGTTCGGTCTTGTTGGTGCTGCTGCCGCCCCCGCAGCCCGCCAGGCTTGCGGTGATGCCGGCCAGCACCACCACGGCGCCGATGCGTTTGGCAAATGTTTTCATGGTTTTCCTCCTTTAGAATAGGTGTATCACGGTATTGCGGCTCAGCCCTTGACAGCACCGGCCATGAAGCCCTGCTCAAAGTACTTCTGGACGAAGGGGTAGATGACGAGCATGGGAGCTGCCGCCACAATGATGGAACCGAACTTGATGGATTCGGTCAGCTTGTTCAGTTCGGCGT
>CAUEKL010000252.1 GCA_959018215.1 uncultured Gemmiger sp. | reverse complement strand
CAGAAACGAGGTGATGGCTGATGTTGACGTTTGAAAACGTCTTGGAGATTTTTCATGAGTACCTGCTGCACGACCCGGAGGAAGAAGTTCTCCCTTGTAAACGCGGCTATGTCCGATTGACTTGGAACAAGGATTCCCGCTACTGTGTGGACGGTATCCTCTGCCGAATCCCGGAGGAACTGTTTGACCTGTTGCTCACGGATTACCAGGACTTTGAATTGCTCCGCCGGACGAAAGGCCGCCGGGAAGTTACAGAAGCCGATGAAAAAGCCGTGAAAGAACTGTGCCAGCCCTACCTGGACTGGCGGAAGGAGGCGCTGAAATGAGAGCGGTGCTGTTTATTTTGAAATTGGGGCTGAAAATCCTTGCCGTGCCGGTGGTGCTGGCGCTGACGCTGTTCACCTGGCTGTGCTTCTGGCTGCTGTATGTGTCCAGCTTCATCTTCGGCCTGGCCTCCACGGTGGTGGCGCTGCTGGGGATCGCGGTGCTTGTGACCTACTCGCCGCAAAACGGCGTGATCCTGCTGGTGATCGCCTTTCTGGTCAGCCCGCTGGGCCTTCCGATGGCCGCTGCCTGGCTGGTGGGCAAGGTGCAGGACCTGCGGTATGCGATCCAGGACGCGGTGTATGGCTGAACAGGAAACGCAGAAGTGCCGGGAGTGAAGTCCTGGCAATTTTTTGACTTTACTTTCGTGCTAATTTTGCGTATAATATTAGCATGAAAGGAAGGTGAAGAACGTGAGCCAATTTCAACAGCTGGACCAGCTGATGGAACGTCAGGATGGGATGCTGCGCACCGGGCAGGTCCTCGCGGCCGGGATCTCAAAACCTGTTTTTTATCAATTCGTGCAGTCTCGTGGGCTGGAACAGGCGGCGCATGGGATTTATCTTTCCAAAGACGCCTGGGTGGACGCCATGTATCTGCTGCATCTTCGCTGTCCGCAGGCAGTTTTTTCCCATGAAACGGCGCTGTTTTTCCATGACCTGACCGACCGGGAGCCGCTGGCCTATTCCATTACGGTCAAGACGGGCTACAATCCGACCCGGCTCAAGGACGAGGGCGTTCAGGTCTTTACCATCAAGGCGGAGCTGCATGAGGTCGGCCTGACAACCGCGCAGACCCCCTTCGGTCACGATGTGCCGGTATATGATATGGAACGGACGATCTGCGATGTGCTGCGCAGCCGGAGCCATATCGAGATGCAGACATTCCAGGACGCTTTGAAAGCGTATGCCCGCCGGAAAGACAAGGACCTGCGGACGCTGGTGCGCTATGCCAAGCTGTTCCGGGTCGAGAAGATTTTACGCCAGTATTTGGAGGTACTGCTATGATAAAGACAGCCAGACAGCTGAAAGATTTGATCCGTAACCTGTCAAAGAAAAATGCTGCGGATGCGCAGGTTTTGATGCGCAACTATATGATGGAGCGTTTTCTGGAACGCATTTCTCTCTCGTCATACCGGGACAAATTCATCCTCAAGGGCGGGATGCTGGTGGCCGCGATGGTCGGTCTGGACGCCCGCTCCACGATGGACCTGGACGCAACGGTCAAGGGGGCCAACGTCAGCGTGGAGGATGTGGAGAACATGATGGCCGAGATCATCGCCGTTCCCATTGACGACGGCGTTACCTTCCAGGTGAAAAGCATTTCGGAAATCATGGATGAAGCGGAATATCCCGGCATTCGGGTGACGATGACAACGCTCTTTGACGGGGTGCGCACCCCGCTGAAAATCGACATTTCTACCGGCGACGCCATCACCCCTAAAGAGGTGCGGTACAGCTTCAAGCTCATGCTGGAGGACCGCTCCATTGATGTTTGGGCCTATAACCTGGAGACCGTGCTGGCTGAAAAGCTGGAAACCATCATCACCCGCACCACGACCAACACCCGCATGAGAGATTTTTACGACATCGCCATTTTACAACAACTCTATGGCAGCACTCTGGACCCGCACGTTCTCCATGACGCGCTGCTGGCGACAGCCCACAAGCGCGGCACCGAGCGCCATCTGGCCGAGGCCGCCGAAGTCTTTGATGAAGTGGAGAACAGCCCGGTCATGCAGGACCTGTGGGCGGCCTATCAGAAAAAGTTCTCCTATGCGTCCGACCTTGGCTGGGATACGGTCATGGCTGCGGTCCGTCAGCTGTTCGCTCGTTGCGAGGGCACGGCATGAAAAAGCGTGGACACTACTGCAAGGTCTGTGGCGAGTATAAGGCAAACGAAAAGTTTTCCGGCAAGGGTCACGCCGCGCACATTTGTAAAACCTGCGCCGCCCTCCCGCCAGAAAAGCAGGCGGAAGAAATGGCACTTACCCGGCTGGTCAACCTTCCCTGGCGATTATCCAAAGAACAGCTTTCGTGGTTGAAGAAACGGATGAAAGACCGGCGGGATGCCGTGCGGACCTTGGCGACGGAACAATATGAAATGCGGTTCCCGCCCAGGATAGAACTGGATGAATTGGAAGATGACTTTGAGGAAGATTTCGATTTTTATATGGACGAGGAAACTGATATAGAGTAAACCGATGCGGTCTGTGATAAGCAGGCCGCTTATTTTTTGGAAAGGAGGCGGACCCCACATGGCCACCACCCGCATTATACCGCTGCACGCCGGCAAGGGCCGCACGGTCGGCAAGGCGATCAGCGACATCATCGACTATGTAAAAAATCCAGAAAAGACCGACCACGGTAGGCTCATCACCAGCTACCAGTGTGACAGCCGCGTGGCCGATGCGCAGTTCCTGCTGGACAAGCAGACCTACGCCGCCCGCACCGGCCGGGTGCGCGGTGCGGACAATGTGATTGCCTACCACCTGCGGCAGTCCTTTGTGCCGGGCGAGATCACGCCGGAGGAAGCAAACCGCCTGGGCGTGGAGCTGGCCCGGCGCTTCACCAAGGGCAAGCACGCTTTCATCGTCTGTACCCACATCGACAAGGCTCACGTCCACAACCATATTATATGGAACTCCACCACGCTGGAGTGTGACCGCAAGTTCCGCAACTTTTGGGGCAGCACCCGCGCTGTCCACCGTCTGAGCGATACCATCTGCATCGAAAACGGCTACTCCATTGTGGAGGCTCCCAAGCGGCGCGGCCAGAGCTACAACAAGTGGCTGGGTGACGCGGCGAAGCCCTCCCACAAGGAGCAGCTGCGTCAGGCCATTGACCGGGCACTGGCGCAGAAACCGGCCAGCCTGGAGGAGCTGCTGCGCCTGTTGGAACAGGACGGCTTCACCGTTCACCGGCGCGGAAAAAACATCTCCATCGGCGCGGAGGGCTGGGGCAACAATGTCCGCTTTGACCGGCTGGGGGACGGCTACACGCTGGACGATCTGTTGGCGGTCCTCTCCGGCCAGAAAGAACATATGCCCCGCAAGCAAGCCGTCCCGCAGGCCGCTCCGCCGAAGGTCAATCTGCTGGTGGACATCCAGGCAAAACTCCAGGCCGGAAAAGGTGCCGGGTACGCCCGCTGGGCCAAGGTGTTCAACCTCAAGCAGATGGCACAGACCCTCAACTACCTGTCCGAACATGGGCTGCTGGATTATGCCGATTTGGAAACCAAAACAGCAGAGGCGACGGCCCGCTATAATGCGCTGTCCGATCAGATCAAGGCCGCTGAGAAGCGCATGGCCGAGATTGCCGTGCTGCGCACCCACATCGTCAACTACGCCAAGACC
>CAUEKL010000251.1 GCA_959018215.1 uncultured Gemmiger sp. | reverse complement strand
GGCGTGACCTGCGATACTCCGCAGGCAGCTGCCCGGTGGCTTTCTTGAACACCTGGCTGAAATACTTGGGGGCGGAATAGCCCACCCGCTCGGCCACCTGGTGCAGCTTCAGCTGGGTGCCCAACAGCAGCTCCTTGGCCTTTGCGATGCGGTAATCCCGTATGTAGGCGCTGAACGTCTTGCCCACATCCTGGTGGAACTGGGTGCTCAAATATTCCGGGGTAAGGCTGAGGCGGGAGGCGATCTCCTCAAGGGTGATGCCGGTGGCATAGAATTCGTGAATCAGGCTTTTGGCCCGGAGCACCGCCATGCCGACCTCGTCCTGCCGGTTGTGCTCTGCCGCCTTTTGCAGTTTCTGGGACAGATGCTGGGACACCTGCTGGACCTCCGCCAGGTTCCGCGCGTCCAGCAAAACCGCCATCATCCGCCGGGATTCCGCTTCGGCGGCAAACAGGTTGAGCTCCTTGGCCAGATTGAACGCCGCCCAGAGGAACCGGGTGTAACACTCCCGGATCTCTCCCGGGTCATAGATCGTCTCCCCCGAAAAGTAGCGGTCAAACCGCCGGAATGCCTGCCGGATCTTCTCCGGGTCATGGGCGCACACCGCTGCCCGCATCTGCCGTTCGGTCTCAATGGGATAGGCGCACTGGCTTGTGGCCGTTTCCAGCACTTCGGGCCAGAAGAGCACCGGCTCCCGCGGCAGTGCGATGCGCCAGGGCATGGCGTCAAGCAGACCCATGGCGGCCTGGTGCAGATTGGTGTAGCTTTCGCAGAACGCCAGGCTGATGTCCGCGCCCTTCCACATGGTCTGGGCGTGAACGCGGGCGTTGCTGGTGAACCAGGCGCGGAACTTTTCCTGGTCCGGCACATCCATCAGGACATAGAGGATGGATTTTTGGGTATCCAGCGGGAGGGAGCAGACGGTGGAACATTTTTCCTGCAGCTTCTGGCAGGTCAGGCGGCTCACCGAGTCCCGCACCCCGGGGTATTGCTCCCCGAAATAGAACAGGGCCAGCGCAAAGAGATGACGGTCCTGCAAAAAATATTTGCGGGCCAGCTGGCGGCAGGTCTCCGCATCCAGGTCCCCGTCCCGCAGCACCAGCCGGCGGATGGCCGCATCCAGGGAATGGACCTCCCCCTGGGCCGAGGATTCCTGCAGCTGCAGTTCCAGCTTGCGCAGGGACTGCGCCAGCTCTGCCATGGAGGTGGGTTTGAGCAGGTATTCGCTGACACCGAAGGAGATGGCCTGCTGGGCATAGGAAAACTCGGAATAAGCACTGATAATGATGAATTTGCAGGTGCTGCCGGCGGCGGTCAGGGCGCCGATCATCTCCAGCCCGTCCATCTCGGGCATCCGCACGTCGGTGATCACCACGTCGGGGTGCTGTTCCTTGATACAGCTCAGCCCCTGCAGGCCGTTCACGGCGCAGCCCACCACGGTATAGCTTTTGCTGATGCGCTCCACCAGCCTGGCCAGCCCGGTGCGGATCTGGCTTTCATCTTCCACGATCACGATTCGCATGATGTCTCTTCACCTCCCGCCATCACAGCCGGTATGGACAAACGGATGCAGGTGCCTTCCTGCACGGTGCTGGAAACCTGGATCTGCGCCTGCTCGCCATAGTACAAAAGCAGACGGTTGATGGCATTCTGCATGCCGTGATACCGCTTTCCGCCCTCGATGTGGCTGCGGTTGGTGTTCAGTTTGTCCAGCACAGTCTGGGGGATGCCGCAGCCGTTGTCCTCAATGACGATCTGCAGCCGCTGTTCTTCCAGCGCCATGGCCACCCGCAGATGGCACAGGGTCTGCTGGCTGTCGAACCCATGGATCATCGCATTCTCCACAAAAGGCTGGAGCAGCAGCTTGTGCACCCGGCAGGACAGTACCTCCGGCGGGATCTCCAGCGTACAGGAGAAGCGGGACTTCAGCCGGTTCTGGTGGATGAACAGATACTGCTTGAGCCAGGCGATCTCCTCCGCCATGGAGACGATCCCGTTGGAGCGGTCGATGCCGTAGCGCAGGGTTTTGGCCAGGGCGCTGATCACGTTGGAAATGGTATACTGTTCCGCTTCAATGGCCATCCAGTTGATGGTGTCCAGCGTGTTGTACAGAAAATGCGGGTTCAGCTGGGCTTCCAGCGCGGCGATCTCGGCATTCTTGATGGTCTCCGCGCTTTTCTGCTGGGCGCGCATGAGCTCCTGCAGCCGGTCGGCCATGGTGTTGAGCCCTTCCGCAATGGAGCGGATTTCGGTGGCCATGCGCGGGGAACACTCCGCCCGCACCGAAAGGTCCCCCCGGGAGACGGTCTGCATGGTCTGGCAGACATCCTGGACCGAGTGCATCAGATGGCCGGTGGCGATGAGCATGAGCACCGTGACGCCGAAAAAGGACAGCAGGGTGATGCTCACGGTGGCCACCAGCTGCTGGTCGATCACACGGGTAAAGGTGGTGCAGTCCAGCACGCTGGCCACGGTCCACCCGGAAGGCTGGCAGGTCTGCTGGTAGACCGCCAGATCACGGCTGTCCAGCGGGTTGTTCTTGGCCACAAAGTCCAGCAGGCCCCCGGTGCCGCCGGGAATCCGCTCCCCGATGCGGGCGGGGTCGGGATACCAGATCAGCTGCCCGTCCTCATCGCAGATGAACATGTACTTCCGGTAGTCGCTGCCCAGCCAGTCGGCCGACAGGGCCTCTTCCAGCAGCGTGGCATCCACCCCCATAAGGATCACGGCATCGGTCTGGTTGATCTGCTCGCCGATCATCCGGTGCCCGATGTAGAAAAGATCGTAGGACTTGCCGTTGAAATAGGTGGTGTATTGTGTGGGCAGATAGGTGGAGCCGCTCTTTTGGGTGATGAGGGAAAACAGCTCGCCGGGGGATTGGTCCAGCGCTTCCAGGGAGATGTTGGTCTGGCCGGAGAAGGACAGCCGGTCGTAAAAGACCGACTGGCCGCCCTGGGTGATCACCGTGATGGAGGCGATATAATCCTGCAGCCAGAACACGCTGCGCAGCTTGCGCCGCAGCTGATTGCGGATCACGGCGGTATCTGCGGCCTGGTCCAGCTGTGCGGCCAGCTCCGCCAGGCCTTCGTCGGTGTACAGCTGGTACAGGACGTTCTCGTAGGCGTACAGTTCCATTTCCAGGTCCCGGGTGATCTGCCGCACATCCATGGTGCCGATCTGGTCCCGGTTTTCCAGAATCTGCCGCCGGTCGCTCACATGGGAAACGATCACATTCACAAGCAAAGGGAGGAAGGCCAGCAGAAGAAACCACACCAGCAGCTGTTGGCGCAGCGTCCTGCCCTTCCGTTTTTGGTCCGCCATGACGGTCGCCTCCTTTTGCGGACTCCGCTATCTTTATTGTATCGGACCGCTTACAAATTGGCCGGAGAATTTTTTAATGAAGGATGAATAATTTAAGGTGCGGGTCACTTTCTGCCGGCGGTACGGGGAGACACCGGGGCCGTGAAACCGCCTCTTCTGCGGGGAAACGGCTTGTGGCCTCGGCGCCATGGAACACCGATAGAAAACCGGGCAGGGCATCCGCACGCTGCCCAATCCATTCCATGAAAACAGTGTATCACAAAGAGTCCGGTATCTCAAAGGAGAAAAACGCCCGGGGGGATTTCGGCAGGGATGCACAGCGGAAATGCCCACACAAAGCCCCACCGGCGGGAAAAACGGCAAGGAGAAAGCGCCGGGATTTGT
>CAUEKL010000250.1 GCA_959018215.1 uncultured Gemmiger sp. | reverse complement strand
GATGCGGCGGCCGCCGGCTGGGGCTGCGGCCCCAGACCCCAAGATGCGGCCACCTACCGACGGCCTATTCACCGGCCTGGGGGGCCGGTGAACAAGGAATGGATTTAAAAACCATTTCCCGGTAACAGCTGTTTATGGGAGCAGAGATTGGCTCCCCTGTGTAAGGGGAGCTGGCAGCCGAAGGCTGACTGAGGGGTTGTGGACCTGGTGCTATTACCCGGTCACGGGAAATACCGCAGGCTTACCAACCTCTCCGCCGCTGCGCGGCACCTCCCCTTACACAGGGGAGGCTCCCCCGCAAGGGATTCAAATCCATTCCTTGCTCAGGCCCCCCAGGGCCTGAGTAGGCCGTCGGTAGGTGGCCGCACTCCCAGTGGAACAAGGTTTCTCTCCCCACCAATGGCCGCTGTGTGCGGCCGGGTGATAGAGGAATCAACACTTCGTGTTGTTTTTCCTATCGTGCCTGGCACGATAGGAAAAGCCGCAGCCCTGGTCGGCGTCCACCGCCTCGCAACGGTGGCGGTTTGCCCCGTAGGGGCAAGCAACGCGCAGCGTTGTTTCCTTAATTGGTGGCCGCGCTCAGCGGCAATCTAGAGGTTGCTTCCTAAATTCACGACGCCAAAAAGCGACAACTCTCTGCCAGGCAGCCACTTGCCTTTTACAGGGCAGCCTGTGGGTTCCTCACCCAGCCATTGGCCGCTGTTCGCGGCCGGCCAATTTCGGAACCAACGCTGCGCGTTGGTTTTTGCATCGTGCTTCGCACGATTTCGCAGCATAGCTGCTCAAGCAAAAAGACCGCCCTGCCCCAAACGGGACCGGCGGCCGAAAACGCATTATTTGTTTTTCTGGTTCTTGATGACCTTGAGGCGGCTGAACTCCTCGCGCTCCTTCTCGGACAAAGCCTCGTCGATGAACTTGACGGTGGCTTCCATCTGGGGGATCTGCACGTTGCCCAGGGCGTTGGCACGCTTCTGGGTCTTGCGGATGGCTTCCGCCAGGCGGATAACGCTGGTTTCCACCTCCGCCAGTTCCACGGTCAGCTTCTTGACCTCGTTGAACTTGAGGTAGGCGTTGTCCAGCAGCCCGTTGGTGGATTCCAGGCCGTAATACAGCCCCAGAGGGGCGCTGGGTTCCAGCGTGACGGTGGGCAGTTCCACGCCCATGACGCTGCGGCGCTCGATGGTCAGGCCGGTTTCCACCGGGACACTGGCCGTGAACTCGCCCACCGAGCCCAGGGTGATGTTGGCACGCTGCAAGGCGTCGTAGGCTTCGGCGTAGGACGCACTGATCTTATCCTGAATCGCCGCAGCGCGGTCGATCAGGCGCATCATCTCGCGCACCAGAATGTTGCGCTTGCGGTCCATCAGTTCATAGCCCTGCTCGGCCAGCGCCAGGCTGCGCTTGGTGGCCATCAGGTTGGATTTTGTGGGAAATACCTGCTGCACGATGAATCACCTGCCTTTGCCGGAAAATTGATGTTCGGACATTATTCCGTCTTGAGGGCAGCCTGGGCATTCAGCATGGCCTGACGCTGCTGACGGCGCTTGCGGGCCGGCTCGTAGTAGGTGTCCAGCGGCTGGTCGTCGCAGCGGTCCAGGGCGGCGCGGGGCAGCCCGGCCAGCAGTTCCCAGCCCAGGTCCAGGGTCTCTTCCATGGACCGGTTGGTGTTGCCCTGGCCGATGAAGCGGTGCTCGAATTCCCGGCCGAACTGCATCAGCAGCTTGTCGCTCTCGGACAGTTCCTCCTCGCCGATGACGCTGGCCAGCGCCTTGGCATCCTGCACCTTGGCGTAGCAGGCAAAGAGCTGGTTGGCCAGGGTGACATGGTCGTCACGGGTATACCCGGCGCCGATGCCGTCCTTCATCAGACGGGACAGGCTGGGCAGAACCGCCACAGGGGGATAGATGCCGGTGGCGTCCATGGCACGGTCCAGCACGATCTGGCCTTCGGTGATGTAGCCGGTCAGGTCAGGGATGGGGTGGGTGATGTCGTCGCCGGGCATGGTCAGGATGGGGATCTGGGTCACAGAACCGGTGCTGCCCTTGATGATGCCCGCCCGTTCGTACAGGCTGGCCAGGTCGGAGTACAGGTAGCCGGGGAAGCCCTTACGAGCAGGGATCTCGCCCTTGGAGGAGGAGAACTCACGCAGAGCTTCGCAGTAGCTGGTCATATCGGTGA
Organism: uncultured Gemmiger sp.; assembly: GCA_959018215.1. GTDB lineage: Bacteria > Bacillota > Clostridia > Oscillospirales > Ruminococcaceae > Gemmiger. The sequence continues at coordinate 1,549 of CAUEKL010000250.1, read as the reverse complement.
GGATGACCAGCACGTTCTTGCCCAGGTCGAAGGCCAGGTACTCGGCCACGGTCAGAGCGGCCCGGGGCGTGATGATACGCTCGATGATGGGGTCGTTGGCCAGGTTCAGCAGCATGACCACGCGGTCCATGGCGCCGGTGCTGACAAAGGAATCCCGGAAGTACTCGGCCACGTCGTTCTTGACGCCCATGGCGGCAAAGACGATGGCGAAGTCCGAACCATCGGACACGCTGGCCTGCTGCACGATCTGCACAGCCAGCTCATTGTGGCGCATGCCGGACCCGGAGAAGATGGGCAGCTTCTGGCCGCGGATCAGGGTGGTCAGGCAGTCGATGGAGGAGATGCCGGTGTGGATGTAGTTCCGGGGATACACACGGCTGACCGGGTTGATGGGGGCGCCGTTCACATCCCGGCGGGCCACCGGGTAGATATCGCCCTGGCCGTCGATGGGGCGGCCCAGGCCGTCCAGGATACGGCCCTGCAGTTCGGGCGAAAGGTCCATCATCATGGGATGGCCGGTAAAGACGGTGCGGGTGTTGACCAGGCTCAGGCCGGAAGAGCCCTCAAAGACCTGGATGACGCAGCGGTTCTCCTCGACCATGACAACACGGCCGGTGCGGGTGGTGCCGTTGTCCAGGTGCAGCTCGACGACCTCGTCATAGCTGACGCCGGGCACGTCGTCCAGCACGACCAGCGAACCGTTGATCTGGTTCAGACCAATATGTTCCAGAATCATTACGCGTTGCCCCCTTCTTTGCTGCCGGCGTTCGCACCTGCGGCGGCCAGCTTGGTGTCGATCTCGGCGCGCAGGGCGTCGAAGCGGCTGAAGTCATCGTTGGGGATATCGTACTTCATCTTGACCAGGGTGTCGAACAGACCGGTGGCCAGCAGGGTGCTTACCGGCACCTGCTTGGCGACCAGAGCGCTGCACTTGTCGTACAGGTACAGGATGATCTCCATCATCTTCAGCTGTTTTTCCAGGGGCACGTAGGTGTCCACCGGATGGAAGGCGTTCTGCTGCAGGAAGCCCACACGGATGACGCGGGCGATCTCGATGGTCAGCTTCTGATCATCGGGCAGAACGTCGGAACCGATCAGCTTGACGATCTGCATCAGGTTGGTCTCCTGCAGCAGCAGGTCGGCCAGGCGGCTGCGGCACTCCATGAAGTCGGTGCCCACATTGTCGTAGTACCATTCGGACAGATCGCCCAGATATTCACTGTAGGAATCGTTCCAGTTGATGGCGGGATAGTGCCGGGCATAGGCCAGGCTCTTGTCCAGGGCCCAGAAGCAGCGGGTGAACCGCTTGGTGTTCTGGGTGACAGGCTCGGAGAAGTCGTTGCCCTGGGGGCTGACGGCGCCGATGACCGACACCGAGCCCTCTTCCCCGCTCAGGGTCTTGAAGTAGCCGGCGCGCTCGTAGAACTCAGCCAGACGGCTGGGCAGGTAGGCCGGGTAGCCTTCGTCGGCGGGCATCTCTTCCAGACGGCCGGAGATCTCACGCAGAGCCTCGGCCCAGCGGGAGGTGGAGTCGGCCATCATGGCGGCG
>CAUEKL010000249.1 GCA_959018215.1 uncultured Gemmiger sp. | reverse complement strand
CCGGTGGGCCGTGGCGGTGCTGGTGGTCATTCTGGCGCTGCTGGTTCTGAACGGCAGCCTGGTGGTGACCCGCCGCAACGAGTATTCGGTCATCCGGCAGTTCGGCCGGGTGGTGAGCATCCGCTCCCAGCCGGGCATCAGCTTTGTGGTGCCGGTGATCCAGACGGTGGACAAGATGCCCAATACCGTGCTGCTGTATGACCTGCCGGTGTCCGACGTGATCACCCAGGACAAAAAGACCATGGTGGCAGACAGCTTCATCCTCTGGAAGATCACCGACCCCCAGAAGTTCATCCAGACCCTGAACGGCAGCGTGGCCAACGCCGAAAGCCGCCTTTCCAACCTGGCGTACAACAGCATGCAGAATACCATCTCCGGCATGACCCAGGCGGAGGTCATCAGCGGCCGCAACGGCGCCCTGGCCGGGGCCATCCGGGACGGGGTGGGGGATAACCTGGACGCCTACGGGGTGGAGCTCATCGCCGTGGAGACCAAGCATCTGGACCTGCCCGACGACAACAAGGAAGCCGTCTACACCCGCATGATCAGCGAGCGGAACAACATTGCCGCCAGCTACACCGCCCAGGGCGAGAGCGAAGCCCAGAAGATCCGCAGCCAGACCGACAAGGAGGTGCAGATCATGCTCAGCGCCGCCCAGGCCGACGCCGAAAAGCTGGAAGCCGAGGGCGAGGCCGAGTACATGCGCATTTTGTCCGACGCTTACGCCGACCCCCAGAAGGCGGAATTCTACAGCTTTGTGCGCAGCCTGGACGCCGCCCGGGCCAGTCTGCAGGGCAGCGGGGACAACGTGCTGTTTCTGGACCGCAGTTCCCCGCTGGCCGAGATCTTCTACAACAAGACCGCGTAAGTTCACCCGGGAAAAGCTTCCGGTAAATGGATAAAGCAAAGCGCCCCTGCCGTGTTGGCAGGGGCGCTTTTGTGCGGTTGTGAAAAAGGTCATTCGTGCCGGATGGCTTCCAGGGCGCTGATCTTCACCGCCCGGTTGGCCGGGGCGATGCCGGACAGGATGCCGATGACGGTGGCAAAGGCCAGGGCCGCCGCAACGAGCCAGGGCGGAATGATGGAGATGACGGTGGAACCGGTGTACATGCCGCCGCCGCTGAGCAGGCTGGTGATGTCAAAATAGGCGTTGATGCCCATGCTCTGCAAAAGCATCATGACCAGGCTGGCGATCAGGGTGAGGTTGTTGAGCACCAGCCCCACCAGCAAACTGAGCACGGCGCCCACCACCCCGCCGATGAAGCCGATGAAGCCGCTTTCGATCAAGAACATCCGGCGGATGTTGCGCAGCTCACAGCCCAGCACCTTCATGACGCCGATCTCCCGGGTGCGCTCGTAGATGGCCATGGTCATGGTGTTGGCAATGTTCAGGGCCGCCACAAACAGGCTGATGGCCGCCAGGCCGCCCAGCATCAGCTGGTTGCGGGCCACCTGCTTCTGCATCTCCTTGCGGGTGTCGGACATGGAATAGGTGCCGAAGCCCAGCTCCTTGATCTCGTCGCTGACCTTGTCCACGTTGTCGATCTCGTCCACCTTCACGTAGACCTGGTTGTATTGGGTGGTGTCGGCGCTGTTGTTCTTGACGAGCTTGTTGTACTCCTCAATGAGCATCTTCATGTCCTTGAGGCGCAGCACAATGCCGCTCTGGGTCCAGTAGTTCTTTTCGTCCAGGGCCATGGTGCCCACCACCACCAGCTCCCAGCTTTCCTCCTTGGGATTCTCGGTGTCGCCGTTGGACAGGGTCAGGGTCATGGTGTCCTTGTTCACGTCCACAAAGGGGTCCACCGGATTGCCCATAGCGTCGGTCATGCCGTACCAACGGTACCGCTTGGAACTGTTCATGCTGCGGCGGGTGTCCTCAAAGTTATAGCCGGTATAGGGCCCCACCAGCACGGGGATCTTGCCCTTGCCGTAGGAGGTGGAATCGGACAGCCATTTGCCGTCGGTGAGGGTGAAGCCCATGGGCTCCATGGCGGCGGGGTCGATGCCGTACAGGTTATACAGACCGGTCATCTGATAGCGGTCGCTGCGCCCGGCGCTGATGCGGCCGCTGAGGCTGTAGCCCTCATAATAGGGGGTGGCGGCCACCACATGGTCCAGATTCTTGAAATCCGCCACGGCCTCGTCGTTGAGCACGGCGGGCTCGTCCGGGGTGGACGAGGAGGAGGTCACCCCGCCGATGGACACCGACATGCCGCTGCCTCCGCCGTAGACCTGGATCTGGGTCAGGTCGCCCCAGCTCTGGAGCATCTCGTCGTAGGCCTTGTTCTGGGCAATGCCCAGACTGATCATCACGATGACCGCGCAGGTGCCCACCACCACGCCGATGACGGTCAGCGCGGTGCGACCCTTGCGGCGGGAAAGGTTCTTGGCGGCCAGCGCCACCTGATCAGAGATCTTCATCGTCATCCTCCAGGCTGGCCAGGGCGGCCGCCTTCTTCTTCTTGCGGACCACGACCACCACGATCACCACCACGGCGATGACCGCCACCAGGATGAGCACGATGCCCCATACCGGGAACCCGGCGGAGGGCTGATCCATCTCCATGCCCGGGTCCATCATGCCCATGTCGTCGTAGGTGGGCATCTCCATGACGGTGGCGGAAAAGTCCTTGGTCACCGTCTTGAGGCTTCCGTCCTCCGCCTCATAGGTCAGGGTGATGGTGCCGGACATGGGCCCGGCTTCCATGGGCATCAGGTCAAAGTCCACGCTGTTTTCGGTGCCGGCATTCACGTTGCCGATGTACTGCTGGGTCAGGTCGGCGCCCAGGTTTTCCCCGGAAATGGTGGCTTCCAGGTTGGACACCGGATTCTTGCCCTTGTTCACAAAGTTCAGGGTCACGCTGGTGGAGTTGCCCACATAGATGGTATCGCTGATCTGCAGCTGGCCCACCTCAAACCGGTCGGGCTGGCTGATGGGCACCGAGATCACGGTGGACCCGGTGACCGCATTGCCGCTGAGGGCGCCCGCCCCCACCAGGTTCACGGTGATGTCCGCCACGCCGCCGGTAAAGCCCGCCGATGCCTGCAGGCTGAAGCTCACTTCCTGGGTGGACTTGGGGCTCATGGACCCCAGATAGGTGGACAGGCTGCCGCCGGTCATGGTCACGCCCTCGGGCAGGGTGAGGGAGGCCACCACGTCGGACAGGCTCTCGGTGCCGGAGGCGGCGTAGACGGTGAGGGACAAAGTGAAGGGGCTGCCGGCGGTGATGGTCTCATTGCCGTAGCTGGACTGCCGCACGATCAGGCTGGGGGCCCGGGCCTTGCTGGGGTCGTTGGGGTCCTCGTCCACACACTGGCCGATGTTCACCGAAAACTGCTGCATGGGCAGGGCGTTGTCGATGTAGCTCAGGTCGATGGGCAGGTTGGTGCCGCCGCCGTTGTAGATCACGTCCCGGAACAGCAGCACATAGCTGTAGTAGTTGTAGGCGGGGTCATCCTGGCCGTTGGGGTCGTCGTTCTCCTCATAGAACTGGCCGATCTCCGCCGTGCCGGTGAAGGTGAACACCGAGGAGTTCACCCGGGCCACGATCTCCTCCGGCTTGACGTTGAACTTGGCCGAGGCCCTGTCCACGATCTTCAGCACGATGTTGACCCTATCGCCCCAGTTCACGGTGGACACTTCGCCGCCGGCCACGTCGGTGACGGTGGCGGCTACCACGTAGGCCGCCCCCTGGGGGTTGGCTGTGCCGGGCTCCGCAGGAATGGGGGTGGGAGTGGGA
>CAUEKL010000248.1 GCA_959018215.1 uncultured Gemmiger sp. | reverse complement strand
GACCCCCACCCCGCTGCCCCGCAAGGACGCGGAGAGCGGCGAGCTGGTGGACCCCCAGCGCCCGGATTTCTCCGGTTTCATCTTCAAGATCCAGGCCAACATGAACAAGAACCACCGGGACCGCATCGCCTTTGTGCGCATCTGCTCCGGCAAGTTCGAGCGGGGCATGGAAGCCTTCCATGTGCAGGAGAACAAGAACATCAAGCTGGCCACCGGCACCAGCATGATGGCCGACGACCGCGCCATTGTGGACGAAGCCTACGCCGGGGACATCATCGGCCTGTTTGACCCGGGCATCTTCTCCATCGGCGACACCTTGTGCACCGGCAAGCCCCATGTGCGGTTTGCGGGCATCCCCACCTTCGCCCCCGAGCACTTTGCCCGGGTGACCCAGGTGGACACCATGAAGCGCAAGCAGTTCGTCAAGGGCATGGAGCAGATCGCCCAGGAAGGCGCCATCCAGATCTTCCGGGACCTGGGTTCCGGCATGGAGGAAGTCATTGTTGGCGTGGTGGGCGTGCTGCAGCTGGAAGTGCTGGAGTACCGCTTGAAAAACGAGTACAACGTGGACATCCGCCTGCAGACCCTGCCCTATGAGTATATCCGCTGGATCCTCAACACCCCGGACGAGCTGGACCCCAAGACCCTGGACGTGACCAGCGACACCCGGGCCATCGAGGACCTGAAAGGCAACCGCCTGCTGCTCTTCGGCAGCCCCTGGAGCATCAACTGGGCCCAGGAGCACAACCCCGACCTGCGCCTGTCCGAATTCGGCAACCTTACCTTCTGATCGGTCTCTCCCGTCCGCAGCCTGCGGGCGGGATTTTTTTTGCTGTACCCGTCCGCACACTGCGGGCGGGTGTTTTTCTTTGTTGGGCACTCTCCTTGTCCCATGGGCAGTTCTGTGGTATAATATCCATACATTTACACAGGATTTTGTACAATTTTCGCCGGGGCGCACCTGCGGGGCGCCGCCCGCTTTTTTGAATATGATACAGGAGGGTATCTCATGCCGCTTTTGAGCCGGGCCGAGACCCAGTTTCTGCGCCGCCATCTGGACCACGTGTGCCACATCACCCTGGACCCGGAAGGTCCCGGCGCCCTTCGCATCCACCTGGTGCCCAGCCGGCACCAGCATACCGATGTACCCTTTGTGGCCATCCTCAACGGGAAGGATATTCTGCCCCTGAGTGTTTCCTGGGCCATTCTGCTGGCCAACCTCATGGAAGCCCTGCAGCCCTTTGAGGGCCATGAGGTGGAGCAGGACCAGTGGCAGCAGGCCGCCGAAACCGCCGTGCAGGCCACCTGTGCCGTGTACCGGCACACTCCCCAGGAACAGATCGCCGCCGACCTGCGCACCATGATGGAGGCCCTGTTTGCCATCGCCCGGGGCGAAATCCCCGCGGAGGAGATCCAGCCCATGGATCTGGGTTCCTATGCCCGGCATATGGCAGCCCCCCACCGCATGGATCTGCTCATCAGCGCCATGGTCAAGGACGGCGCCTGGCACTGCAACCAGAAATGCCTGCACTGTTACGCCGCCCGCCAGCCCTACGGCGAGACCGAGGAGCTGGACACCGACCAGTGGCTGGCCGTCATCCAGAAATGCCGGGCCGCAGGCATCCCCCAGCTGACCTTCACCGGGGGCGAGCCCACGTTGCGCCACGACCTGGTCAAGCTGGTGGACGCTGCCCAGTGGTTCGTCACCCGGCTGAACACCAACGGCCGGATGCTCACCAGTGCTTTGTGCCACGACCTGTATGAGGCCAGCCTGGACAGCGTGCAGGTGACCCTGTATTCCGCCGAGGAATCCACCCATAATACTCTGGTGGGGGCCCCCGGCTATGCGGACACCATCGCCGGCATCCGCAACGCCCTGGCCGCCGGGCTGAACGTGAGCATCAACACGCCCCTGTGCAGCCTGAACCGGGACTACGCCGCCACCCTGGCCCTGGCCCGCGAAATGGGTATCCGGTACGCCACCTGCTCCGGACTGATCCCCGCGGGCAGCGCCCAGAGCCCCGAAAGCCGGGGCACCCGCCTCTCCCCCGCCGAGCTCACCGACACCCTGAAAGCCGCCCGGGCCTTTGCGGATTCCCACGGCATGGAACTGGACTTTACCAGCCCCGGCTGGCTGAAGGAGGAGACGCTGCGGGAGCTGGGCTTTACCCAGCTTCCCAGCTGCGGGGCCTGCCTGTCCAACATGGCCATTGCGCCGGACGGCACCGTACTGCCCTGCCAGAGCTGGCTGTGCGGGCCGGGCCTGGGCAATATCCTGCACCAGCCCTGGCGGCGCATCTGGAGCGACCCGGCCTGCCGCCGCATCCGCCGCCAGAGCGCCCGCATGCTGCACACCTGCCCCCTGGGCGAAACGCCGTTGCAGGAGGAGACACCATGAAAACCTTGTTTTTCCGCGCACGGCGTCTGGCCGTGCTGCTGCCCGTCCTGTTCCTGCTGACCCTGCTGGCGGTCCCCGCCCGGGCGGACAGCGGCGACCTGGACCGCATCAACGCCTACACCGTCACGGTGGACCCCCGGGCGGACGGCAGTGCCGACATCACCTATGATATCGACTGGGAGGTCATCGGCGGCAGTTCCGAGGACCCCCTGTCCTGGGTGAAGATCGGCCTGGCCAACGACCGGGTGGACGAATTCCAGAACCTGACCCCGGACACCGTTTCCAGCGTGCGGGTGCTGACCGAGGGCAGCAATACCTTTGCCCGCATCACCTTTGTGCGCCGGTACTATGCCCCCGACTACGCCGCCCGGGTGGGGCAGGAAAGCGCGGTACACTTCTCCTTCCGGGTACACCAGAGCCATCTGTACACCCTGTCGGAGGACGGCACCGCCAGCTACAACTTCACCCCCGGCTGGTTCGACGACCTGTGCGTGGAGCAGCTGACCATCCGCTGGAAGGCCGCCGACGGCATGACCGCCGACACCGAAACGGTGGAGGACGGGTACTACGTCTGGGACTTCGGACCTCTGGACCACGGGGAGAAGGCCACCGTCCGGGTGCATGTGCCCGCCGCCGAAGCCCAGACCTATGACCCCGCCACCCGGATGGAGCCCGCCCAGGGCCCCGACCATGAGGATCTGCTCACTGCGGTGATGGTGGCGGTCCTGTTTGTCTTTATCTTTCTGGCCATTTTCGGGCAGATCTTCACCCATCCCCGCTGGCGGGGCGGCTTCGGCCGGGGGTATCGCTGGTATACCAACGGCCACCATGTTATCCATCTTGCCCCCGGGGCGGTGCCGCCCCAGGGGTACACTCCCACCACACCGCCCGCCGGGTTCCACGCGGACGGCGGCTCCTTCCGGGGCGGCGGTGCCGGGCGCACCGGCGGCGGGTGCGCCTGCGCCTGTGTTTCCAGCTGTGCCTGTGCCTGCGCCTGTGCCGGTGGCGGGCGGGCCGGCTGCAGCGTGAAGAATTTTTACCGTATCACCGTCAAGACCGCCAAGGAGGAATCCCATGAGCATTGAGGATGGATACGACGCCTGGGTCCGGGGCCTGATGGGTTCCCGCTCCCGTCCCGACAAAACACAGGCGGAGGCAGCCGCCGCCGGTCTGGCCGACATGCAGGCTCAGCTGGATGCCCTGGCCGCCGGGCACAAGCGCAGCCGTGCCGCCGCTGACGCCCTGGACGCCGTGAACCGGGCGGCAGCCGCCACCACCGAGAACGTCCGCCGGATGAGCAGCGAGCTGACCCGCAGCCTGCGCAGCGACGGCCTGCTGGACAATGCCGAAG
>CAUEKL010000247.1 GCA_959018215.1 uncultured Gemmiger sp. | reverse complement strand
ACAGCAGCTGGGTGGTGTTTTCGGTGATCTCGCTGTTCAGACCGCCCATGACACCGGCCAGGGCCACCGGCTTGTGGCCGTCGCAGATGACCAGGTTCTGGTTGGTCAGGGCAAACTCCTTGCCGTCCAGGGTGGTGATGGTCTCCCCTTCCGCGGCACGGCGGACGATGATCTGGCAGCTTTCCAGGGTATTCATGTCAAAGGCGTGCATGGGCTGGCCGATCTCCAGCATGACGTAGTTGGTGATATCCACCACGTTGGAGATGCTGCGCAGGCCGCACAGCGCCAGCTGACGGCGCATCCACCGGGGAGACTGGCCCCAGGTGATGTTGCGCACATAATGGCCCATATAGCGGGGGCAGATGTCGGGGGCTTCCACCGTGATGGACAGGCGGGGGTCCTGGTAATCGGTGGTGGTGTAGTCGGTGGCGGGCATCTTCAGGGGCTTGCCCAGCACGGCGGCCACCTCCCGGGCAATGCCCAGGATGCTCTGGCAGTCGGAGCGGTTGGCGGTGATGGAGATATCGAAGATATACTCATCCAGGCCTACCACCTTGCGGATGTCATCGCCGGGGACAGTGTCCTTGGGCAGGTCGAGCAGACCATAGACTTCGGCGCCGGGGTACAGGTCCTCATTCAGGCCCAGTTCCTCGCCGGAGCAGAGCATGCCGTTGGATTCCACGCCGCGCAGAGGCTTGGCCTTGATGGTAATGCCGCCGGGCAGGGTGGCGCCGTCCAGAGCGGCGGGGGTGTGCATGCCCACATATACGTTGGGGGCACCGGTGGAGATCTGGATATCATGGCCGTAGGGGCCGCAGTCCACCTTGCAGATGTGCAGATGGGTGCCTTCCTGGGGGACGGCCTCGGTGACAACACCCACGACCACCTTGGAGATCTCGGCGCCCAGATAGATCAGTTCTTCCACCTCGAAGCCGCAGGAGAAGAGCTTTTCCTGCAGGATTTCGGGGGTCACGTCGATATCGACATATTGTTTCAGCCAGCTGAACGGTACTTTCATTGGTTTCTTCCTCCCTTAGCCCTTGAACTGCTGCAAGAAGCGCAGGTCGTTTTCAAACATCAGGCCGATGTTGTTGATGCCGTATTTGAGCATGGCGATCCGCTCGATGCCGATGCCGAAGGCAAAGCCGGAATACACTTCGGGGTCAATGCCGCAGTTGCGCAGCACGTTCTGGTGCACCACACCGGCGCCCAGCACTTCGATCCAGCCGGTGTGCTTGCACAGGCTGCAGCCCTTGCCGCCGCACTCAAAGCAGGAGACGTCCACCTCCACGCTGGGTTCGGTGAAGGGGAAGTAGGAAGGACGCAGACGGGTCTTGACTTCCGGTCCGAAGAGGGCCTGGACGAACTTGTCCAGCATGCCCTGCAGGTCGCACAGGGTGATGCCCTTGTCCACTACCAGACCTTCCATCTGGTGGAACATGGGAGAATGGGTGGCGTCGGAGTCGGAGCGGAAGACGCGGCCGGGCACCAGCACCTTGATGGGCGGGCGCTCGGCGTCCATGACGCGGATCTGGCCGCCGCTGGTCTGGGTGCGCAGCACGATGTCCTCGGCCACATAGAAGGTATCCTGCATATCCCGGGCGGGATGGTTCTTGGGCACGTTCAGGCGGGTGAAGTTGTGTTCGTCGTCCTCGATCTCGGGGCCTTCGTAGATTTCAAAGCCCATGCCGGAGAAGACGTCGATGATCTCGTTCTTGACCAGGGTGATGGGATGCAGCCCGCCGGTCAGGTTGCCCTTTCCGGGCAGGGTGATGTCCACGGTTTCTGCCTTGTTGCGGGCTTCCAGCTCGGCGGCTTCGATCTCGGCGGACAGGGCCTCATACACGCCCTCGGCCCAGACCTTGCACTCGTTGATGAGCTTGCCGGCGGCGGGGCGGTCTTCCTTGGCCACGTCCCGCAGGCTCTTGGTCAGGCCGGTGACGGCCCCGTTCTTGCTGAGGTATTTCTGCCAGAAGGCGGAAAGTTCCTCCTTGTTGTGCACGGCTGCCCGGTCGGCTTCCAGCTGCGCGCGCACTGCATTGATCTTTTCCTGCATTTCGCACCTCTCCTTTTGTTGCGGTTGCGGGACGAAGCAAATAAAAAAGCTCCGTCCCTGATGTTTGTCAGGGACGAAGCTGTAAAAAACTCCGCGGTACCACCCGTGTTCCGCCGGCTGATGCGGCGGCACTCTGCGAGCACAGGTCCTGTGCTCTTCCGCCGTAACGGGGCGGGACCGTTCCGCACTACTGGGCCCCGTTGCAAGGGGCTGTTCCCGCGGACCACTCGGGAGCGAACTTCGGTGCCGGACCCGTGGGGCGGCTTTCAGCCGGTGACCGCCCTCTCTTTGTCTGGAATCCCGTGGCGCTTACTTTCTCCGTCAGCGTGTTTTGCAAAATACGCTATCAATTATAGGCGCGGGGATTGGGTTTGTCAAGGGTTGGGGCGGCGCAGGCGGTGCACCAGCCGGGTGATGCCGAAGACCAGCCAGCCCAGGGCACACCCCGACAAAGGCGCCACGCACCAGCCGCCCGCCAGAACCCAGGCCCTGAGATCCCAGTCGGCAAATGCCACGAAAACCACCACCGGCACAGCCAGCAGAATCAACGGCAGAAGGAACCGCCAGCGGGGGCCGGTCATGCGGCACAGCGCCAACTGAAAAAGGAACAGCGGAATGGCGTGAGAAAACAGCAGCAGCCCTTGGTGCCAGTCTGGTATATTCAGGGGCAGTTCTGAGAAGGCGGACCCGAACACCACCGCATAGGCGGCCATAGTCAGCCCGAACAGAACCCACAAAAGGCGGTCGGTACGGCTGTGCTTCATCCTTCTTTCCTCCCCTGCTGCGGTCTTGTGCTTCAGGACAAAGCCTGGATGGACTGCAGGATGCCCTTGTGCTTTTCCTGGGCGGCGGCCAGCTTGCTGCGGGTCTCCTCCACCAGGGCGGCGGGAGCCTTTTCCACAAAGCGGGGGTTGTCCAGCTGCTTGCTGAACATGGCCACTTCCTTCTCGTTCTTGGCCAGTTCCTTCTGCAGGCGGGCCAGCTCCTTCTCCCGGTCGATGAGCTCCATCATGGGGATGAAGCCGCGGGCGGCGGGGGTGACCACCGTGACCATGCCCTCGGTGCTGCCCTCATACTTGGGGGTGAGGGTCACGTCGGTGGCAAAGGCGAACCGGGCCAGGTAGACGCTGCCCTTTTCAAAGGCGGCGGGGGTGGCCGTCTCGATGATCATGCTGGTCTTTTTGGACGGCGGCACGTTCATGTCGTTGCGGGTGGCACGGACAGCCTTGATATAAGCCATCATGGTCTCAAAGTCGGCGCTCTCCTCCGGCCAGGTGGGCAGGGAGCTGGCGTCCGGCCAGGACTGGGTCATGATGGTCTCGGCACTGCCGGGCAGGGCCTGGTAAATTTCCTCGGTGATAAAGGGCATGAAGGGATGCAGCAGGCGCAGGGCATTGTCCAGCACATACACCAGCACCTTGCGGGCGGTGTCGGCCTGGGTCTCGTCGCCGGAGTTCAGCCGGGACTTGCAGATCTCGATATACCAGTCGCAGTAGATCTCCCAGATGAACTTTTCCACCTTGTCGGCGGCCAGACCCAGCTCGTACTTGTCCAGGTTGGCGGTGACTTCGGCGGCCACGTTGGCCAGCTCGGAGAGCACCCACTTGTCGCTCATGTCCAGCAGGGACACATCCGGCATGCCGGGCTTAAAGTCCTCGGGCAGGTTCATCTGCACAAAGCGGGAGGCGTTCCACAGCTTGTTG
>CAUEKL010000246.1 GCA_959018215.1 uncultured Gemmiger sp. | reverse complement strand
ATGATGACGTTCTTCAGCTCGTCGGCGGTGACACCGTTCAGGGCGATCTTGACCTGCATGCGGACCAGCTCTTCGGTGACGCCCTGCTCACGCTGGGCCAGGCTCTCGCCCACGCAGACGATGGGCTTCAGGCCGCCGGCCAGAGCCGCCTTGGTGCGCTTGTTGACGGTCTCGTCGGTCTCGGCAAAGTACTGACGGCGCTCGCTGTGGCCGATGACCACGTATTCCACGCCCAGGTCGGTGAGCATGTCGGCGCTGATCTCGCCGGTGAAGGCGCCGGACTTTTCAAAGTGCACGTTCTGGGCGCCCACATGGATGTTGGTGCCGGAGCACTTGGCCACGGCCACGCACAGGTCGGTGGCGGGCACGCAGACGACGACCTCGCAGCCGGCGTCGGCAACCAGCGGGATCAGGTGGTCCAGCAGATGGCCCGCGTCGGTGGGGGTCATGTTCATTTTCCAGTTGCCGGCGATAACGGCTTTGCGATTCTGCTTATCCATGAGAAAAACCTCCTGTTTTTGTTCCGTCAAAAATGCGCGGCGGCAGAGCCGCCGCGCATAGCGGGTAGATTATGCGTTCTGAATGACAGCGGTGCCGGGCAGTTCCTTGCCTTCCAGGTATTCCAGGGAGGCGCCGCCGCCGGTGGAGATGTGGGTCATCTTGTCGCCCAGACCCATCTGCTGGACAGCCGCCGCGCTGTCGCCGCCGCCGATAACGGTGGTAGCGTCGCTTTCGGCCATGGCCTTGGCAACAGCCAGGGTGCCGGCAGCCAGAGTCGGGTTCTCAAACACGCCCATGGGGCCGTTCCACACAACGGTCTTGGAAGCCTTGACGGCGTCGGCAAACAGCTTCATGGTAGCGGGGCCGATGTCGCAGCCTTCCATGTCGGCGGGCATATCGGTGACGGGGCAGATCTTGGTCTCCACGGGAGCGTCGATGGGATCGGGGAAGGCAGCCACGCAGGCGGTGTCAACGGGCAGCAGCAGCTTGACGCCCTTGGCCTTGGCCTTTTCCATCATTTCCTTGCAGTAGTCCAGCTTGGAGTCGTCGCACAGGCTGGTGCCGATCTCGTAGCCCTGGGCCTTCAGGAAGGTGTAGGCCATGCCGCCGCCGATGATCAGGGTGTCGACCTTTTCCAGCAGGTTGGAGATGACGTTCAGCTTGTCCGCGACCTTGGCGCCGCCCAGGATGGCGGTGAAGGGACGGACGGGATCGTTGACAGCGTTGCCCAGGTACTTGATTTCCTTTTCCATCAGGTAGCCCACGGCGGTGTCCTTGATATAATCGGTGACACCGGCGGTGGAGCAGTGAGCGCGGTGGCAGGAGCCGAAGGCGTCATCCACATACGCTTCGGCCAGAGAAGCCAGTTCCTGGCTGAAGGTGTCGATGTTCTTGGTTTCTTCCTTGCGGAAACGGGTGTTCTGCAGCAGCACCACATCGCCGTTGCCCATGGTGGCTACGGCAGCCTTGGCCTTGGGGCCGACCACGTTGTCGTCATCGGCGAAGGTGACGGGCTGGCCCAGCTTCTCGGACAGACGCGCAGCAACGGGAGCCAGGCTGAACTTTTCTTCGGGGCCGTTCTTCGGCTTGCCCAGATGGCTGCACAGGATGACCTTGGCGCCGTCATTGATCAGCTTCTTGATGGTCGGCAGAGCCGCGTTGATGCGGTTGTCGTTGGTGATGACGCCGTCCTTCATCGGGACGTTGAAGTCGCAGCGGACAAGAACGCGCTTGCCGGCGTAGTTTTCATCGTCGATGGTCTTTTTGCCCAAACCCATGGTAAAAATCTCCTCTCGATCCGTAGATTTTCCTTAGTTTCTGCATTTTGGGGTTTCCTGGCGCAGGGGCGCAGTATCCCCTTCCGCTATGCCTTTATTATACGCATAAACGGGCGTCAGCGCAAGGGGAAATTGACACTTTTTTAACGGTTTTGGCACCCGTTGGCGGCCATGCCGGTTTTGGGGCGGTATTTTTTGTGGGTTTTGGCGCTTTTTTCCGCCGCCGAAACGCGCTATAATGCAGGCAGAAAAACGTCCGGCAATGCCGGCGGCAAGGCAGGAGGCTGTTTGTTTATGAATCACTGGCTGAAACAAAGTATTTTCTATGAGATCTATCCCCAGAGTTTCTTTGACACCAACGGCGACGGCATCGGGGACTTAAACGGCATCATCCAAAAGCTGGATTACATCCGGGAGCTGGGCTGCAATGCTTTGTGGCTGAACCCCTGTTTTCTCTCTCCCTTCGGGGACGCGGGCTACGACGTGGAGGACTACTGCCAAGTGGCCCCCCGCTACGGCACCAACGAGGACCTGATCCGCCTGTTTGAGGAGGCCCACCGCCGGGATATGCATGTGATCCTGGACCTGGTGCCGGGGCACACCTCCATCCGGCATCCCTGGTTTGCCCAGTCCTGCAAAGTGGAGAAAAACGAGTATTCCGGGCGGTACATCTGGAGCGACTCCATCTGGCACGATGTGGCGGGCTACGGCAACATCACCGGCTCGCTGCGGGGGCTGTATCCCCGCAACGGCTGCGTGGCGGTGAACTTTTTCTCCAATCAGCCGGCACTGAACTACGGCTTTGCCCATCCCACCGAACCCTGGCAGAGCGCGGTGGATTCCCCCGAAGCGCTGGCCACCCGGCAGGCCATGATGGAGGTCATGGATTTCTGGCTGTCCCGGGGCTGCGACGGCTTCCGGGTGGACATGGCGGGGTCGCTGGTAAAGAACGACCCGGACAGCAAGGAGACCATCAAACTGTGGCAGCAGGTGCGCCGGTTCCTGGATGAGAAGTACCCCGACGCGGTGATGCTCTCCGAGTGGGGCGAGCCGGACAAGTCCCTGATGGGCGGCTTCCACATGGACTTTCTTTTGCATTTCGGGACTTCCCATTACATGGACCTGTTCCGGTGCGACCATCCCTTCTTCAGCCGGGAGGGCAAGGGCAACGCCCGGGCCTTTGTGGATACTTATGAAAAGAACTACCGCCTGACCAGCGGCAAGGGGCTGATGTGCATCCCCTCCGGCAACCACGATATGGAGCGGCTGCGCCACTGGCTGGACCCGGAGGAGATGAAGATTGCCTTCACCTTCCTGCTGTCCATGCCCGGAGCCCCCTTTGTGTACTACGGGGACGAGATTGCCATGCGGTACCTGGACCTGGATTCGGTGGAGGGCGGCTACAACCGCACCGGCTCCCGCAGCCCCATGCAGTGGGACCACGAAAAGAACTTCGGCTTCTCCGCAGCCGAAGCGGATACGCTGTACACCGCCCAGGACCCTGCCGCCGACGCCCCCACCGCGGCCGACGGCATGGCCGACAGCACCAGCCTGTGGCACACGGTACAGACCTTGTGTGAGGTGCGCAAGGCCCACCCGGCCCTGCAGGCGGACGGCGGCATGGAGTTCCTTTACTGCGAGGCCGACGCCTACCCGCTGGTGTACCTGCGCACCGGCGGCGGAGAGAAGATCCTGGCGGCGGTGAATCCTTCCGGCAAGGAAGTCAGCTGTCCCTGCGCCCTCTCCCCTGCCGGGCAGCCTCTGTTTGTCCTGGGCGGCGAAGCCAGGCTGGAAAACGGCACCCTGACCATGCCCGCCGAAAGCGCCGTGCTGCTGCCGGTGGAATAAAATTTTCCCTTTCCCAGACCAAAAAGGCTCCCGAAAAGGCAACAGCCCGCCGGGGGCCTTTTGCCATAAGTTTTGTGACAATATCCCGGATTGACAATTGCCTGTCCGCTTCCTATAGTTAAGACAAAAGGGGATGGT
>CAUEKL010000245.1 GCA_959018215.1 uncultured Gemmiger sp. | reverse complement strand
AGACAAACAACAAAAGCCCCCCGCAGTGATCCCTTTCGGGAACTGCGGGGGGCTTTCTTTATTGGTTGATGTGAACGGGGATCAGACGCTCAGTTCCGCTTTCTGACCGACAGCATCGGGGTTGGCAGCCAGCAGGGGACGAATGTACTGGTCCAGATACTCCTGTACCTGTTCCGGGGCCCGGCCGGTGAAATCTTCCGGGCTCAGCTCCGCCTCGATCTCCTCGCGGGTCAATCCAAAGGCCGGGTCGGCTTCCACCCGGGCGATCATGTCGTTGGGCTTGCCTTCCTGCTTGACCACAGCGGCAGCGGCCACGGCGTGCTCACGCAGGCGCTCGTGCAGCTCCTGACGGTCGCCGCCCTTCTTCACGGCCTTCATCATGATGTTTTCGCTGGCCATGAAAGGCAGCTCCGCCATCACGCGGCTGCGGATGACCTTGGGATACACCACCAGTCCGTCCGAAACATTCAGCAGGATGTTCAGGATGGCGTCGGCGGCCAGGAAGCCCTCGGCCATGGCGATGCGCTTGTTGGCGCTGTCGTCCAGGGTGCGCTCAAACCACTGGGTACCGGCGGTCACGGCGGGGTTCAGCACGTCGATCATCAGGTACCGGGCCAGGGCGCAGATGCGCTCGCAGCGCATGGGGTTGCGCTTGTAAGGCATGGCGGAAGAACCGATCTGGTTCTTTTCAAAGGGCTCTTCCATCTCCTTGAAGTTGGCCAGCAGACGGATGTCGGTGGCCATCTTCATGGCACTCTGAGCAAGACCGGCCAGGGAGGACAGCACGTTGTAGTCCACCTTGCGGCTGTAGGTCTGGCCGCAGACCGGAACCACCTTGTCAAAGCCCATCTGGGCGCAGACATCGGCTTCCACCGCCTTGACCTTGGCGGAATCTCCGCCGAACAGCTCCATGAAGCTGGCCTGGGTGCCGGTGGTGCCCTTCACGCCGCGCAGGGCCAGCTGGGAGATCTGGTGATCGATCTCCTGCAGGTCCATGTACAGCTCGTTCATCCACAGGGTGGCACGCTTGCCAACGGTGGTCAGCTGCGCGGGCTGGCAGTGGGTGTAGGCCAGGCAGGGCATGTCCTTGTACTCGCCGGCGAACTTGGCCAGGTTGGCCAGGGTGCCGATAATCTTTTTGCGGACCAGTTCCAGGCCCTGCCGCATGATGATGACATCGGTGTTGTCACCCACATAGCAGCTGGTGGCGCCCAGATGGATGATGCCCTTGGCATGGGGGCACTGCAGGCCGTAGGCGTAGACGTGGCTCATCACGTCATGGCGGACCAGCTTTTCCCGGGCGGCAGCTTCCTCGTAGTTGATGTCGTCCTTGTGGGCTTCCAGCTCGGCGATCTGTTCATCGGTGATGTCCAGGCCCTGCTTCTGCTCGGCCTTGGCCAGGGCAATCCACAGACGGCGCCAGGTACGGAACTTGTTGTCGTCAGAGAAAATATACTGCATCTCGTCCGAAGCATACCGGGTGGAGAAGGGCGAGATATAACGATCATGTGCCATTGAAAACACTCTCCTTATCTGTCGGGGACAGGAAAAATCACAGACGGAAATAGTTCACGCCGCCCTCAAAGATGGGCTGATACTTGTCGCCGCCCACGTTCTTGTACAGCTGGTCGGCGCTGCGTTCGCTGTGGCCCATCTTGCCGAACACACGGCCATCCGGGCTGGTGATGCCCTCGATGGCCAGCACGCTGCCGTTGGGGTTGTAGCGCTGGTCCATGGTGGGCACGCAGTTCAGGTCCACATACTGGGTGGCGATCTGACCGTTGGCAATCAGCTGCTGCAGCAGTTCGTCACTGCACACAAAGCGGCCTTCCCCGTGGCTGATAGCAATCAGGTGCTCGTCGTTGACATCACACTCGGACAGCCAGGGGCTCTTGTTGGAAGCCACACGGGTACGCACCAGCATGCTCTGATGGCGGTGCACGGTGTTGAAGGTCAGGGTCGGATCATCCTTGGTGATGGGCCGGATCTCGCCGTAGGGAACAAGACCCAGCTTGATCAGCGCCTGGAACCCGTTGCAGATGCCCAGGGCCAGGCCGTCGCGCTCATTCAGCAGGCGGTTCACCGCGTCGGCCACAGCCGGGGCGCGGAAGAAGGCTGCAATGAACTTGGCGGAACCGTCGGGCTCGTCACCGCCGGAGAAACCACCCGGCAGCATCAGGATCTGGGCGGCGTCGATCTCCTTGACCAGGGCTTCGCAGCTCTCGGCCACGTCGGCGGGGGTCAGGTTCTTCAGGACCAGCACATGGGGGTCACCGCCGGCACGGCGGAAGGCCCGGGCGGTGTCGTACTCGCAGTTGGTGCCGGGGAAGACGGGGATGATGACCCGCGGGGTAGCCAGGCGCACGGCCGGAGCCACGCGCTGGAAGGTGTTGCAGCTGTATTCCAGGGCCTTGACTTCCTCGCCCGCACGGCGGTAGGGGAAGACAGGCTCCAGCTTGCGCTCCCACAGTTCCTGCAGGTGAGCCAGATCCAGCTCCTCGTCGCCTACACACATGGTATAGTCCACGGTGGTGAAGCCCAGGAATTCACCGGCGGTGGCGTCCAGCAGTTCCAGGATGACGGCGCCGTAGCAGGGCTCAAACAGCCGCTCGGGGCGGATGGCCTTGCTCAGCTTCAGGCCCACATGGTTGCCCACGCACATCTTGAACAGCGCTTCGCCAATGCCGCCGAAGCCGGGGGTGGCCGCAGCCAGGACCTTGCCCTCGTCGATCATCTGCTCCACGATCTTGTAGATGGAAAGCAGACTGTTGACTTCCGGCAGACCGTCCTTGTACTGGGGCTTCAGGATGACTACCGAGCTGTTGGCTTTCTTGAACTCGGGGCTCAGCACGTCCCGGGTGTTGCCCACAGCGGTGGCAAAGCTGACCAGCGTGGGCGGCACGTCCAGGCCCTCAAAGCTGCCGGACATGCTGTCCTTGCCGCCGATGGAGGCGATGCCCAGACCCATCTGGGCGTCCAGGGCACCCAGCAGAGCGGCCAGGGGCTTGCCCCAGCGCTCCGGCTTGTCGCCCAGATGTTCAAAGTATTCCTGGAAGGTCAGGTACATGTCCTCATGATGGAAACCGGCGCAGACCAGCTTGGTCACGCTCTCCACCACAGCCATGTAGGCGCCGCGGTAGGGATCGGCTTCGGTCAGGTAGGGGTTGAAGCCCCAGGCCATGCCGGAGCAGGTGGTGGTTTCGCCGTCCACCGGCAGCTTGGCAGCCATGGCCATGGAAGGCGTCAGCTGATACTTGCCGCCGTAGGGCATCAGCACAGTGGCCGCGCCGATGGTGGAGTCGAACCGTTCGCCCAGACCTTTCTTGCTGCAGACGTTCAGGTCGCTGACCATGGCCTCCATCTTTTCGGCCACGGTGTTGCCGGGCCATTTGGGCTTCCAGGTCTTGCCGGCCTCGATATGGGCGTCGGCATGGCGTTCGGCACCGTTGGAGTTCAGGAACTCACGGGACAGGTTGACGATGGGGGTGCCGTTCCACTCTTCCACCATCCGCTTTTCCTCGGTGACGGTGGCCACCACGGTGGCTTCCAGGTTTTCCTCGTTGGCCAGAGCGACGAAGCGGTCGGCGTCCTCGGGGGCCACAGCCACGGCCATGCGCTCCTGGCTCTCGCTGATGGCCAGCTCGGTGCCGTCCAGGCCCTCATACTTCTTGGTGACCTTGTTCAGGTCGATGTGCAGCCCGTCGGCCAGCTCGCCGATGGCCCGGGCGGCGTGGCCGTCGCCAGCGGCGAGCGGGCCGACGGGGGGCACCACGGCCTCAACACGGTCGCCGAGGGGTATG
>CAUEKL010000244.1 GCA_959018215.1 uncultured Gemmiger sp. | reverse complement strand
CCTGCTTCTGGCGGGCCAGGAACTGCTCGTGCATATTCTCGATCTTGAAGTTGGTCAGGTAGCCGTACTTGATGGCTTCGCTGAGCATCATGCCGGGGTCGGCGGTGTGCACATGGCAGTTGGCCACGTCGTCGTCCTCAATGACCACCACGGAATCGCCGTTGGATTCCAGGAAGGCCCGCAGCTTGGCCACGCTGGCATCCGCGTTCTTGTGCAGCAGGAACTGGGTGCAGTAGCCGTTCTTGATGTCCTCCACCTTCATCAGGTCGTCCGCAAAGACGCCCTTGCCGGCGGATTCGCTGTTCAGTTTTGGTTTGGGGGCCACTTCCTCGCTGGCGACCATGCCGCGGCCTTCAAAGACCTGCTGCATGCCTTCAAACACCAGCATGATGCCCTGGCCGCCCGCGTCCACCACGCCGGCCTTCTTCAGGACGGGCAGCTGGTTGGGGGTGTCTTCCAGGGCAGCCTGGCCGGCCGCCATGACCTCGGCCCACAGAGCGGGCACTTCGGTGGCGGTGGAGGCGGCAGCGGCTTCGGAAGCCAGGCGGGTGACGGTAAGGATGGTGCCCTCGGTGGGTTTCATGACCGCCTTGTAGGCAGCCTCCACGCCCATCTGCAGCGCCTTGGCCAGATCGGCAGCCTCGGCGTTGGTCTTGCCCTGCAGCGCCTTGGAGAAGCCGCGGAACAGCAGGCTGGTGATGACGCCGGAGTTGCCCCGGGCGCCCCGCAGCATGGCGGAAGCGGCAGCCTTGCTGGCCTCGGCCACGGTGCAGGTATCGGGCATGGCCTGCAGCTCCTGGGTAGCGGCGCCGATGGTCATGCTCATGTTGGTGCCGGTATCACCGTCCGGCACGGGGAAGACGTTCAGCTCGTCCACGCGGACGCGCTGGTTGGCGATGTTGTTGGCGCCGGACAGGATGGCGTCACGCAGAGTTTTACCGTTGATCATGTATTCTTGCACCTCATTGTCTTACACTAAGTTCTTCTGGCGGGGGTTCAGTCGGAGATGATGTCATCCACATACACGTCGATGCGGGCCACCTTGAGCCCGGTGGCGCGCTCCACCTCGTCCTGCACACGGTGGGTAATGCTCTGGGTGATGGACGCGATGTTGAGCCCGTACCCCACCTTGATATGCAGCGCAATGACAAGTTTGCCGTCCTGCTGGGACACGCTGACGCCCTTTTCCGGCAGGCTGCCGTTGCGCAGAGTCTGGCGCACTGTGTTGGCAGCCGGATTCTGCCCCATGGCGGCAATACCGTAGCAATGCCGGGCCGCCTGAGCCACCAGGCCGGAGAAGTACTCATTGGTAAGCGAAATATGCCCATAGGGATTGACTTTTGTGATCACAAGCCGAACCTCCTTTATTTGCGAGATCAGCGGCAAAGCGCCCTGCGGGGAATCCCGCCGGTGTTTTGCGCCGTATAATTATAGTTTATTATACACTATTTGGCGCCGTTTGAACAGGGGCATTTTTGAGAATCCGGGCGGAAAAGCCATGAAAAGATGCCCAAAAACATCCTGTATTTTTGTGAGCCGGATTTTACATTCCATTCACAAAATTTCCATGCCGCCCGCGTATACTGATTTTAAGGGAAGCGGCGGCTTCCCTGCCCTGTCGTATCAGTTCCCCAACATTCCCCATAAGGAGACCCCGTTATGAACCTGCTCTTTTTCCTCACACCCAAGCAGGATGTCCTGTTCGTGTACGAGGATTTCACCCTGCGCCAGACCCTTGAAAAATGGGCCAACCAGCGTTTTGCCACCATTCCGGTACTGCGCCGCAACGGCGAGTATGTGGGCACCATCACCGAAGGCGACATTCTGTGGGGCATCAAGAACCTGCACGGGCTGGACCTGGACGCCAGCGAGGATGTGCCTATCTCCAGTTTTCCCCGCCGTCGTGACTACAAAGCCGTGCCCGTCACCACCGACATGCGTGCCCTGCTGCACGCTGCCATTGACCAGAACTTTGTGCCGGTGGTGGATGACCGCAATGTCTTTATCGGCATGGTACGCCGTACCGTGATTCTGCGCCATTTCACCGAGCAATATGAGCTCAATGCGGAAGGCAACGGCAAAATGCCCCCGCCCAAAACCCGCCGCGCTGTCACCCAGCGTGCCTGACCCCTGCCCAAAATGCGAGGCGTGCCCATTGCGGCACGCCCTTTTTTGCGGATATTGAACATACAACGGAGGATTACCATGGAAAACAAATATGCTTCCCTTTTCGGCGCCAAAAAGCTGGGCTTCGGCATGATGCGCCTGCCCATGCTCAAACAGGCGGACGGCACCGAAATGGTGGACACCGAACAGGTCTGCCGGATGGTGGACGAATTCCTGGACCGGGGATTCTGCTATTTCGACACCGCCCACGGGTATCTGGACGGCAAGAGCGAGCTGGCCGTGCGGGACTGCCTGACCAGCCGGTATCCCCGGGACCGGTACATTCTGACGGACAAGCTGACCTCTTCCTTCTTCAAGAGTGAAGCCGATATCCGGCCCCTGTTTGAAAGCCAGCGCAAGGCCTGCGGCGTGGAGTACTTCGACTTTTATCTACTCCATTCCATCACCGCCGACAACTACGACCACTACCTCAACTGCCATGCCTTTGAGGCGGTGCAGCAGCTGAAGGCCGAGGGGCTGGTGCGGCACATCGGCTTTTCCTTCCACGACAAGCCGGACCTGCTGCGGCGCATCCTGACCGAGCACCCGGAGATCGAGGTGGTGCAGCTCCAGTTCAACTATGCCGACTACGAGGACCCCGGTGTGCAAAGCCGGGCCAACTATGAGGTCTGCCAGGAGTTCGGCAAGCCGGTCATCGTCATGGAACCGGTGAAGGGCGGGCGTCTGGCCAACCTGATTCCGGAGGCGGCCCAGGTCTTTGCCGATCTGCACGGGGGCAGCGCAGCCAGTTATGCGGTGCGGTTTGCAGCCAGCTATGAGGACACCGGCATGATCCTCAGCGGCATGAGCACCCTGGACCAGATGCGGGACAACCTGAGCTACATGCAGGCCTTTCTCCCTCTGACCGGCGCCGAGCGGGCGGCCGTATCTCAGGTATGCACCCTGCTGCACCAGCAGGACACCATTGCCTGCACCAACTGCCGCTACTGTGTGGCGGGCTGCCCCAAAGAGATCCTGATTCCCGACCTGTTTGCCTGCCTGAACGCCAAAAAGCAGTACAAGGACTGGAACAGCGATTTCTACTACGAAGTGAACACCAACGGCCACGGCAAAGCGTCCGACTGCATCAAGTGCGGCCAGTGCGAGCATGTGTGCCCTCAGCACCTGCCCATCCGGGAGCTGCTGGTACAGGCCGCCGCCACTTTTGAAAAGGCGGAAAGCTGAGGAGCGCTTTCCCGGTGTGGGTGCTTCTCCCCTTTGCCGAACAACCAAAAACAAAGGCCGCTGCCCTTTGCGGGGCAGCGGCCTTCTTAACTGTATGAGGGAAAAAGCTTACTTCAGTTCGACCTTGGCGCCGACTTCTTCCAGCTTCTTCTGCATCTCTTCGGCCTCAGCCTTCGGAGCCTGCTCCTTCAGCTTGGCGTCAGCGGTCTCAACCAGCTTCTTGGCTTCCATCAGGGAAGCGCCGGTCAGTTCCTTGACGGCCTTGATGACCTGCATCTTGTTGGCGCCGACGTCCTTCAGGATGACGTCGAATTCGGTCTTTTCTTCCTCAGCGGGAGCAGCAGCAGCGCCGGCAGCGGGAGCAGCGGCAGCGGCAACGGCGGAAACGCCGAACTCTTCGCAGATGGTGTCAACGAGCTCTTTCAGCTCCAGAACAGTCATAGTCTTGACA
>CAUEKL010000243.1 GCA_959018215.1 uncultured Gemmiger sp. | reverse complement strand
CCGTCTCCTACACCAACGATGAGATCCTGTACGAATGAAGATACAATCTGACCTGGCGCGCTTCGGACGCGGCTTTGTGTATGCCCTCAACGGCATCCGAGCCGCTGTTCAGGAGGAGCGCAACTTCCGTTTTCACCTGTGCGCGGCGGTGTACGCCTATGCGGCGGCCTTTCTGGCCGGACTGGACGCCACCGGCTACGCTTTGCTGGCCCTGTGTGTGTTTGCCGTGATGGCCATGGAGTTGATGAATTCCGCCATTGAGCGAGCAGTGGACAAGCCGGACACCGAACACTGGTGGAGTGCCGGCGCGGCCAAGGATATGGCGGCCGGCGGGGTGTTGGTCACCGCCGTCGGAGCCCTCTGCGTGGGTGTGTGCCTGTTCGGCAATGAACAGGCCCTGAAAGCCATCTGGACCGGTGTGACCGCCAGCCCGCTGACCATTGTGCTGTGGATCGCTTCTCTGGCAGCCGCTTACCTGTTTACCTTCCGCTACGGCAATACAAAAGAGAAAGGGACTTCTCAAAATGCCCAGAAATCCGAATAAGCATGAACAACCGCAGACCAGCAGCGTCTTTGTGGCGCTGGTGGGGCGTCCCAATGTGGGAAAATCCAGTCTGACCAACACCCTGGTGGGGGAAAAGGTGGCCATCGTGACCAAAAAGCCCCAGACCACCCGCAGCCGCATCACCGGCGTGATCACCAAGGGGCCGGTGCAGTATGTCCTGATGGACACCCCGGGTATCCACACCCCGCGCAACAAGCTGGATGCCCGTATGACCCAGACCGCGGCCGCCAGCGTCAAGGATGTGGATGTGACCCTGATGCTGTTTGAACCTTCGGGGGAGCTGACCGACGCCGAAACCACCATGATCGAAGCCCTGCGCAAATCCGGCCCGGCCATTGCGGTCATCAACAAGGTGGACCTGCTGCGCGGATTTGCGGAGCTGGAAGCCCGCAAACAGCAGATCGAAGCCATGGGCGTATTTGATTCGGTGCAGACCATCTTCGCCAAAGATGGGACCGGCTGCGAGGAATTGCTGGAAACGCTGCGCCGGTATGCCACCCCCGGCCCCCATTATTTTGATGACGACGCGTTCACCGATATGCCGGAAAAGGAACTGGTGGCGGAACTCATCCGGGAAAAGCTGTTGCTTTTCATGCGGGACGAGGTGCCCCACGGTGTGGCCGTGACGGTGGAAAGCTTCAAGGAGCGCCCGGACAAGGATCTCATCGACATTTCGGTGGAGATCTGCTGTGAGCGCAAGAGCCATAAAGGCATGATTATCGGCAAAGGCGGCCAGATGCTGAAAAAAGTGGCCAGTGCTGCCCGCACCGACTGCGAGGAGCTCCTGGGTACCCATATCAATCTGCAATGCTGGGTCAAGGTCCGAGAAGGCTGGCGCGACAGTGAACGCCTTCTGGATGATCTGGGCTTCGCAAAACCCTGACAAAATTTCCCAAGGGCCTGTTGACCCGGTTGGACAACTTTTCCGTGCAGCGGGATGTACAATGACTGGTACATTCTATTCACGGAAAAGAGGTGCCGGCAGATGCAGCAGGACCAGTGGGACTATGGCATTCAGGAGTGGGAATTGTTTGCCCGTACGGGCAGTATTTACGATTATCTGAGCTACAAGACCCGGCAGGCCCGCGAGCCGGGCAGGAAAGGGGATTCTGATGCAGATCGCAACGACCGGACTGGTACTTCGCCAGGTCAAGGTGGGCGAGGCGGATCAGATCCTGACCCTTCTGACACCTGACCGGGGGGTGATTTCCGCTTCGGCCAAGGGCAGCCTGCGGCTGAAAAACAAGCTGTTCAGCGCCTGCGGTCTGTTCTGCTACTCGGAGTTTACCCTGACCATCGGCCGCAGCAGCAACTTTGTGGACAGCGCTGCGGTCAAGAAGGTGTTCCACGGGCTGGGCCGTTCGGTGGAAGGCATGGCTTTGGCGGTCTATCTGGCTGAAGCGGCTTCGGTTCTCTCACCGGAACCGCCCGAGGCTGCCCAGCTGCTGCGCCTGACGCTGAACACCCTGTATATGATCAGTGAGGGCAAGCGGCCTTTGCGGCAGCTCAAGGCCATTTATGAGATGCGTGCTATCTGCCTGGCCGGGTACATGCCTCGCATCTTGGCTTGTGACGCCTGCGGCCGGTATGACGGCATGGATTTTTACCTGGATACCACCGAGGGCGGTCTTTTGTGCGCCGAGTGTGCTGCCAAGGCCGGACGCACCCCCAATCTGGACCCGGGGGCCTTGTACGCCCTGCGCCATATCTGCCTGGCAGAAGATGGCAAGCTGTTTAACTTTACACTGACCGAGGCTAGTACCAAACGCCTGGGAAGTGTGTGTGAAAGGTATCTTCTGACCAACCTGGACCACGGTCTCAAGAGCCTGGACTTTTTGAAAACTGTATTGGATTGACCAAGAGCAAGGAGTAGAATCCCAACCCATGGACTTTTCGTATAAAACCACATTGGAGCTGGACAAGATCATCAACCGTGCGGTGGACCTGTGCGCCTGCCAGGAAACCAAAGCACAGATGCGGGAGATCCAGCCCTTTATGACCCCCGAAGAGGAGCGGTATGAGCTGAGCAAGACCAATGCCATCAACAGTCTGCTCATCAAGAACGGCAGCCCGCGGTTCGGCGCCGTCAGTGGCGCCAAGCGGATCGCAGCCCACGCCGTCAAGGGCGGCATCCTCTCGATGGGGGAACTGCTAGAGATTGCAGCCACCCTGCGCAATTTCCAGGGCCTGAGTCAGTGGTACGGCCTGACCGACCACGACCCTCTGCCCACTGATGATCTGTTCTTCGCCCTGGCTCCCCAGCCGCAGCTGGAGCGCCAGATCACCGACAGCATTCTTTCCCCCGAAGAGATGGCCGATACCGCCAGCATCACGCTGCGGGACCTGCGCCGCAAGATCCGGGCTACGGAGGATTCCATCCGTACCAAGCTGGACTCCATCATCAAGAATTCCACCACCAACAAGTTTCTGCAGGATGCGGTGGTCACCCTGCGCAACGGCCGGTACGTGGTGCCGGTACGCTCGGAATACCGCGGCGAGGTGGGCGGTGTCATTCATGACGTTTCTTCTACCGGTGCCACCGTCTTTGTGGAGCCCACAGCCGTGGTGGAAGCCAACGCCAAGATCATGCAGCTGCATGCCCAGGAGCAGGAGGAGATCACCCGCATCCTGTCGGCTTTTTCTGCCCAGGTAGGGAGCCTGGAACCCCAGTTCTCTTACAGCTATGATGCTATGCTGTCCATCGACCTGCTGCTGGCCAAGGCCCGCCTGGCTGTGGAAGAGAACGCTTTTATGCCCCAGGTCAGTGACACCTGCCGCTTCTCTCTGAAAAAGGCCCGGCATCCCCTCATCGACAAGAAAAAAGTGGTCCCCATTGATATTTCTCTGGGGGATGAATATGACACGCTGGTCATCACCGGCCCCAACACCGGCGGTAAGACGGTCAGCCTGAAAACCGCCGGCCTGCTCAATGCCATGGCGCAGTACGGATTTTTGATTCCGGCCCATGAAAGCAGCACCGTCTGCTGTATGCAGGAGTACCTGGTGGATATCGGTGACGAACAGAGCATCGAGCAGAGCCTGTCCACCTTCTCCGGCCACATGAAGCGGATCACCGAGATCCTGCAGCTGGCCGGTCCGGATACCCTGACTTTGCTGGACGAGCTGGGCGCCGGGACCGATCCGGCCGAAGGTGCCGCCCTGGCGGTGAGCATCCTGGAAAGACTGCGCCGTATGGGCACCTTGCTGATGGCCACTACCCACTACGCGGAGTTGAAGGTGTACGCCCTGGAAACGCCCGGTGTGGTCAATGCCAGCTG
>CAUEKL010000242.1 GCA_959018215.1 uncultured Gemmiger sp. | reverse complement strand
TCTCGCGGGCAATGACTTTGCCGCCCACAGCCGCCTGCACCGGGATCTCAAACAGAGCGCGGGGGATGTTCTCCTTCAGCTTCTCGCAGATGCGGCGGCCCTTGGCGTAGGCGTTGTCGCTGAAGACGATCATGGACAAAGCGTCCACCGGCTCGCCGTTGAGCAGGAAGTCCAGCTTCACCAGATTGGACTGGTGCCAGTCCTCCCACTCGTAGTCGTAGCTGGCATAGCCCCGGCTGCGGCTCTTGATGGCGTCAAAGAAGTCGTAGACGATCTCGCCCAGGGGCAGCTGGTAGTGCAGGTCCACACGGGTCTCGTCCATATATTTCATGTCCACCAGTACGCCCCGCTTCTGCTGGCACAGGTCCATCAGCGGACCCACATAGTCGTTGGGAGTGTAAATGTGGGCGTTGACGAAGGGCTCCTCCGCCTTTTCGATGCGGGTGGGGTCGGGGTAGGCGGAAGGATTGTCGATGATCTCCACCGTGCCGTCGGTCAGGGTCAGACGGTACTGAACGCCGGGGGTGGTGGTGATCAGGTCCAGATCAAATTCCCGCTCCAGACGCTCGGTGATGATCTCCATGTGCAGCAGCCCCAGGAACCCGCACCGGAAACCGAAGCCCAGCGCCGCACTGGTTTCCGGCTCAAAGCTCAGGCTGGCGTCGTTGAGCTGCAGCTTTTCCAGTGCGTCCTTCAGGTCGGGATAGTCGGCGCCGTCGGCGGGGTAGATGCCGCAGAACACCATGGGGGTCACCTTGCGGAAGCCGGGCATGGGCTCGGCGGTGGGGTTGTCGGCCAGGGTGACGGTGTCACCCACCCGGGTATCCCGCACCGTCTTGATGCTGGCGGTCAGGTAGCCGACCTCGCCGGCCTTCAGGCAGTCGCAGGGGGCCAGGGCGGTGGCACCCATGTGGCCCACCTCCACCAGCTGGAACTGGGCGCCGGTGTGCATCAGCTTGATGGTGTCGCCGGGACGCACGGTGCCTTCGAACACCCGGATGTAGACGATGACGCCCTTGTAGCTGTCGTAAACGCTGTCAAAGATCAGGGCTTTCAGCGGCGCATTCTCGTCCCCCTGGGGGGCAGGGATGTCCTGCACCACCCGTTCCAGCACATCCTTGATGCCGATGCCCAGCTTGGCGGACACCCGGGGAGCGTCCTCACAGGGCAGGCCGATGATGTCCTCCACCTCCTTGGCGGCGGTGTCGGGGTCGGCGCTGGGCAGGTCGATCTTGTTCAGGATGGGCACCACTTCCAGGTTGTGGTCGATGGCCATATAGCAGTTGGCCAGGGTCTGGGCCTCCACGCCCTGGCTGGCGTCCACCACCAGCACCGCGCCCTCGCAGGCGGCCAGGCTGCGGCTGACCTCGTAGGAAAAGTCCACGTGGCCCGGGGTGTCGATGAGGTTGAACATATAGGTCTTGCCGTCATCGGCCTTGTAGTGCATGGTCACGGCCCGGGCCTTGATGGTGATGCCCCGCTCCCGTTCCAGCTCCATGTCGTCCAGGATCTGGTCCTCCATGGTGCGTTTGTCCACACTGTCGGTCAGTTCCAGAATCCGGTCGGACAAGGTGCTCTTGCCGTGGTCGATGTGTGCGATGATGCAGAAATTGCGGATGGTATCCTGTGCCATTAACCTTCCTCCAAGTTGTTCCAGATGCTCACCGGTTTCCCGTCCTGCATGTACAGGCGGGGCACCCGGCGGGAAATGCCGCACACCACCTCATAGTTGATGGTGCCGGCCTTTTGCGCAATGGTATCGGCGGTGTCGGCGCCGCCGGGACCGAAGACGGTCACCTCGTCCCCCATGGCGGCTTCGGGAATGTCGGTCACGTCAATGACCGTCTGGTCCATGCACACCCGCCCCAGCACCGGGGCCGGCTTGCCGTGGACCGTCATCACCCCGCCCCCGGCGCTGCCGGACAAAAGGCGGGGATAACCGTCGGCATAGCCCACGCTGACGGTGGCCACCCGGCGGGGGGCTTCGGCGGTGTAGGTGCGGCCGTAGCACACCGACTGCCCGTCCTGCAGGGTCTTGACCTGGGTGATGACGGTTTTCAGGGTCATCACCGGGCGCAGGGCGTCAAACTGTACCTGGGGGCTGGGATTCAGCCCGTACAGGATGATGCCCGCCCGGGTCATCCGGGCCCGCCATTCGGGGTGACGCAGCTGGGCGGCACTGTTGGCGCAGTGGGTGGTGCCGGTGTCCAACCCGTCGGCCTGCAGGGCCTGCACCGTGCGGGCGAACAGGGCGTGCTGCTCGTCGGTGTAGGTCTCGTCGTCGGGCTCGGTGCTGTCCGCCACCGCAAAGTGCTGGAACACCCCGGTGATGTGTAGCCCGGGCAGGGTGTAGCAGTGCTCCATCTCTTTCAGGGCTTCGTCAAAGCCGGACCGCACCGCAAAGCCGATGCGCCCCATGCCGGTGTCCACCTTCAGGTGGCAGTCCACCGTGACCCCGGCGGCCACCGCCGCCTGGGACAGGGCGACGGCGTATTCGGTGGAAAACAGTGCCTGGGTGATCTGCTCCCTTGCCAGGTCGGCGGCAAAGGCCGGGGAAGTGTACCCCAGGATCATTACCGGGCGGGTGATGCCGTGACGGCGCAGATGCTTGGCTTCACCCAGACAGCTCACCGCAAAGCCCGCCACCCCGGCGGGTTCCAGGGCCCGGGCCACCGCCACCGCGCCGTGGCCGTAGGCGTCGGCCTTGACCACCGCGCACACCGGCCCGCCCACCTGACGGCAGATATATTCATAGTTGGCCCGCAGGGCGTCGAGATCAATCTCGGCCCAGCAGTGCTTTTCAAAACGGGATGTGTTCAAACCCAACCACCTCGTATCTTCGGGATGCCTGTTTCTGGCCATATACCTTACTATTATACCACACGCCGCCCTGTTTGAGAAGTACACCGCGCCCCCAAACAAAAACCGAAAATGCCGTACAAGAAAACGGGAGAAAACGAGAGTAAACAAGAGAAAACAAGAGCTACAAAGGAATAAATGAAAAAACGACCCCAAAACCGTTGACTTGTCCGGCAAGGTCTGTTATAATCACTCTTGCGCTAAAAAACGTCCAAACGGACGTTCCCGATACCCCTGCGGACCAAGAAAGCCGAAGGGCGCGTGAATATACAGTATGGAGGATTCAGTATTATGAGTACTACGCTCGCTAAGCCCGCTGAGATGGCTGACCGCAAGTGGTATGTGATCGACGCCGCCGGCAAGCCCCTGGGCCGCGTCGCCGCCCAGGCTGCCGTCATTCTGCGCGGCAAGAACAAGCCCACCTTCACCCCCAACGTTGACTGCGGTGACCATGTCATCATCATCAACTGCGACGAAGCTGTCCTGACCGGCAAGAAGCTGGAGAAGAAGTTCCATCGCACCCATTCCGGCTGGATCGGCGGTCTGAAGGAGACCCAGTACAAGACCCTGATGGCCGAAGCCAGCGACAAGGCCATGACCTACGCTGTCAAGGGCATGGTGCCCTCCAACACCCTGGGCGCCAAGGCCATGACCCGCCTGCACTGCTACAAGACCGCAGAACACAACCACACCGCCCAGAAGCCTGAAGCGGTCGAATTCTAAGCAAGGAGGCAGCGAAAATGTACGAGACTAAAGAATATTTCTACGGCACTGGCCGTCGTAAGCATTCCGTTGCCCGCGTCCGCGTGTACAACGGCACCGGCAAGTTCATCGTCAACGGCCGTGAGCTGGACAGCTACTTCGGCCTGGACACCCTGAAGCTGCTGGCTCGCAGCCCCATGGTCCTGACCGGCACCGAAGGCCAGTTTGACGTTGTCGTCAACGTGGTCGGCGGCGGCTACTCCGGCCAGGCCGGCGCTATCCGCCACGGCCTGTCCCGCGCCCTGCTGCAGTTCAACCCCGAGCTGC
>CAUEKL010000241.1 GCA_959018215.1 uncultured Gemmiger sp. | reverse complement strand
GGCCGTCGTCAGGTGGCCGCACTCCCCGGGTCCAGGGCCGCAGCCCTGGTCGGCGTCCACCGCATCGAAACGGTGGCGGTTTTTCGGTTCCTTTTTGACGCCAAAAAGGAACAACTCAACGGCAAGATGCCGTTTTCCCTTTCCATAAAATATTCACTTGCAACCCCCGCCAAATCTGGTATAATAATAGGTTGTCGACCTGACGCATAATTTTTGTTTGTTTGTCCAGAAAAGGAAGTATCTATGCAGAATTTTTGTAAACTCGTGCGCAGCAAACGGTTCTGGCTGGGTACGGTGCTCCCCTTTGTTCTGGCATTGGCCGCGGCCTTCATCGCCCGGTATCAGCTGGAACTTTCGGATGGTGTCACCCCCGATTACATGGCCGGACAGTGGCCGCTGTATGCGCCCCTCAACGCCCTTACCGCCTTCTGCCTGACCCTGGTCCTCTTCGCCTTCATCGGGCGGTGGAGCCTGGCCACCGGCATCTCCGGGGCGGTGTTCACCCTGCTGGCCATCGTGAACTACTACACCCGGGACCTCCACGGCACTGCCCTCATGCCTCAGGACATCCTGAACATCGGCACCGCCGCCGCCGTCATGGGCAGCTATACCCTGCGCATCACCAGGACAGTGCTCACCATCGTGGGGCTGTACATTCCGGTGCTGGCCGCCGCGGTGGCCCAGCGGTTCCTGGCCTACGGCCGCGGCAAGGCCCCCAAGATCAACTGGAAACAGCGCGTGTCACGCTGGGCCGGGTGTTTCGTGGGCATCTTCCTCATCCTGTATGTGGGCTACTTTGCCCCCTTCGCCGTCAAGCCCAAGCAGACCTACGGCTGGGCCTGGCAGCTCACCTATTATAAATACGGCTACCTGGCCGGTACCATCGAATCCGCGGGCCTGCTGGTGAACCCCATCGTCCAGCCGGACAACTACTCCGACGAAGCCGCCGAGACGGCCGCCGCCAAGACCCAGGACTACACCCCCGAAGTGGCCACCGTCTCCGAGCAGGAATACCCGGACATCGTGCTGATTCTGTCCGAAAGCTTCTACGACTTCGACCTGGTCACCGACCTGCAGGCGGACACCGAGATCATGCCGGTGACCAAGAACCTGCCCAACAGCATCTACGGCCATACCGTCTCTCCCCAGGTGGGCGGCGGCACCAACTCCAGCGAGTACGAGATGCTCACCTCCAACTCCCTGATGCTCATGCCCAGCATCACCCCCTTCAACTGGCTGAACCTCTACGGCGCCGACAGCGTGGTGTCCTACCTGGAAGACCTGGGCTACGCCACCATGGCCGCCCACCCCTACACCAACCTGAACTACCGCCGCAACAGCGCCTGGCTGGCCCTGGGCTTTGACAACGTCTATTTCCAGGACAGCTTCCCCACCCAGGAATATTACGGCAACCGCCCCTACCAGACCGACAGCGCCACCTACCAGGACCTGGAGGCCATGTACGAGTCCATGCCGGAGGACCAGCCCCGGTTCACCTTCCTGGTGAGCATCCAGAGCCACGGCGACTATGATATGAACGAGCCCGAACTGGATGTGGTCCACGCCGCCACCGACTACGGTGAGTACGACGAGGTCATGGACGAGTATCTCTCCTGCATGAAAAAGACCGACGAGGCCTTCGGGGAGCTGGTGGACTACTTCACCCAGGTGTATGAGCAGACCGGCCGCAAGGTCATCGTGGCCATGGCCGGGGACCATGCCCCCAGCTTCGTGGACCATGTGGCGGACAAGACCATCGCGGCGGAGAACGACCTGCAGGTGCTGGAGCGCAGCACCCCCTTCATCATCTGGGCCAACTATCCCTTGGAGAACGCGGGCCAGACCAACGACCGCGACCCCCTGAACCGGATGGACCTGTGCATGTTCGTGCCCACGGTGGCGGAGCAGGCGGGCCTGCCCCTGACCGATTATTACAAGTACCTGCTGGCCATGAAGGAGGAAGTCCCCCTGATGACCGCCGGCAACGACTACATGGACGCCGACGGCGTGACCCGCGTCTTTGGGGAAAACCAGACCAACGACGACTGGGTCCACGGCTACTTTGCCCTGGAGTACAACAACATCGGCACCCACGCCAAAAAGAATGACGCCCTGTTCAGCCTGAACGGGTGATTGATTGACTCCCCTGCCCTGCTTTGGGCGGGGGAGCTTTTTTGCTTGCGCAGCTATGCTGCGAAATGGCGCGCCGGTTTCCCGTCTTTGGGCCTCCCCTGTGGTTGGGGAGGTGCCGCACAGCGGCGGAGGGGTTGTAAACACTGCCTTATTTGATGCTTTCGGGTTGCCGGGGTAACGGCTGCCAGCCGTTGGGTTGTCGCTTTTTGCCGCCAAAAAGCGACGGAAAAACCGCCACCGTTTCGGAACGGTGGGACTTTTCGCTTCCTTTTGGTCACAAAAGGAAGGACACTCCCGCAAGCAACCGCTTGCCCAGTAAGCTGGGAGCCATCCAACAGAGGTACATAGGGGTCCTTTCCCCCACCCCCCAAATGTGCTATAATAAATCCCATCCCATCCAAACCAACCACCGGTCATCCGACCGTACCCATACAGGAGGAACATTCCATGAAAATCCCGTCCAAAGGCTTTACCCACGGCGGCAAATTCCATGCCGACGACGTGTTTTCCACCGCCCTGCTGCGCATCCTGCGCCCGGATATCCAGATCACCCGGGGCTTCACCGTGCCGGATAATTTCGACGGCATCGTTTTCGATATCGGCGGCGGCATGTTCGACCATCACAGCGAACCCCGGGAATCCCGGCCCAACGGGGTGCCCTACGCCGCCTTCGGCCTGCTGTGGCGGGTGCTGGGCGCGGGTCTTGTGGGGGAACACCAGGCCCGGCTGCTGGATGAAAACTTCGTCCAGCCCCTGGACCTGAACGACAACACCGGGGAACAGAACTCCCTGGCCGACGCCATCGGCTCCTTCAACCCCCTGTGGGACTCCAAGGACGACCCCGACGAATGCTTCTGGCGGGCGGTGGCGGTGGCCGACCAGATCCTGCGCAACGAGATCGCCGCCGCCAACGCCGTGAATCGCGCCGATGAGACGGTCCAGCGGGCCTGGAAAGCCTCCCGGGACGGCATCGTGGTGCTGCCCGCCTACATGCCCTGGAAAAACGGCCTGTACAAGACCGACGCCATCTTTGTGGTGTATCCCAGCCAGCGGGGCGGGTACAGCGCTCAGTGCGTCACCGACTACAAGACCCGCCGCAGCAAGGTCCCCTTCCCGCCTGCCTGGGCGGGCCAGCCGGAGGCCGTATTGCGGGAACGCAGCGGTCTGGGTCTGCGGTTCTGCCATCCCAGCCGGTTCCTCATCACCGCCGATGACAAGGACCAGGCCGTGGAAGCCTGCCGCCGCGCCCTGCGCGCTGCGGGAAAGCCGGTGAGCGAATGACCAACCCCTACCTCCACGACGACCCGCCCCGGGGCTTTGCTCCCAGCACCGCCGACCAGCGGGCCGACGACGCCCCCACCGCCTGGGCCTACATGGTCCGGTGCGCCGACGGCAGCCTGTATTCCGGCTGGACCAACGACCTGGCCCGCCGCCTGCGCAACCACGCCGGGGGCACCGGCGCCCGGTACACCCGCATGAAAGGCGGGGCCAGGCTGGCCTATGCGGAGCGCTGCGCCGACAAAAGCGCGGCCCTGCGCCGGGAAGCCGAATTGAAAAAGCTTTCCCGCCCCGAAAAGGAAGCCCTGGCCGATGCCTGGGCCGCCAAAAACAAAATCACCGTCCGCCTGGCCGACGAATCCGACGCCCAGGCGGTGGTGGAGCTGTACAACTGGTACGTTGCCCACTCCACCGCCACCTTCCAGTATGAGCTGTCCACGGTGGAGGAGATGCGGGAAAACATCCGGGGTGTGCTGC
>CAUEKL010000240.1 GCA_959018215.1 uncultured Gemmiger sp. | reverse complement strand
CCCTTACACAGGGGAGGCGCGGGGGAAGAGAGGGCTGCGCGGCACCTTCCCAACCACAGGGAAGGCCCTCCAAGCATATCCGCCCAAAACAAAAGAGGCGGTGTCACACCGCCCCGTAAATTCCTTGTACGCTCACCTCGCCGGTGAACACATGCACATCGCCGCCTGCGTCGTCTTCCACCACCAGGCGGCCCTGCTCGTCGATGTCCACCGCCGTGCCGCTGCCGCCCTCAAAGGTGACGTGGCGGCCCAGGTTCACGCACAGCGCCTTGTACTCCTCCCGGCAGGCAGCAAAGCCCTCCCGCTCAAAGGGATACAGCTCCCGGTCAAACCCGAAGGCCGTCAGGTCCCGGGCCAGGGCGTCCGCGTCCTCGGGCAGATGCACCTGGGCACCTTCCAGGGCCAGACTGGTGCCGTGGGGCAGGCCCGCGGCGTCAAAATAGCGCTGGGGCTGGGCCAGGTTGAACCCGATGCCCGAAAGGGCGGTCACCTGATGCCCCTGCACCACCGTCTCGCACAGAATGCCCACAATCTTTTTGCCGTGGAGCAGCAGGTCGTTGGGCCACTTGATGCGGCAGTCCACCCCGTAGTGCCGGCGCAGCGCCCGGGCGGCCGCCAGGCTGGAATACAGGGACAGGGCCGCCGTGTCCGCCAGGGGGATCTGCAAAACGGCGGTGTAGTACAACGCCTGCCCGTTGGCATTCACCCACTGACGGCCCAGCCGTCCCCGGCCCGCCGTCTGGCTGGTGGTGTACACCGCCCCCACCGGGCCGAATCTGTCCAGATGGGCCTTGGCCCAGGTGTTGGTGCTGTCCGTCTCGTCCAGACGGATCAGGGTGTTGGGTTCCATTGTCTCGGTCATAAGTCCTGTGGCACCTGCTTCCAGCCGAAGGAACACTGTCCGTCGGTGATGGTGATGACCCCGTAGCTGCCGGTGTCCCGCAGGCTGCCCGGGTTGAACAGCGCCGGGGTGGCGGGGGTGGCGGCCCGCAGGGTCTTGTAATGGGTGTGGCCGAAGAGGGCCACGTCGGCGCCCCGGTCGGCGGCGGCCTCCTGGAGCTGGCCCAGGCTGGCCTTCACCCCGTAATGGTGGCCGTGGGTGTAGAAAAACAGCACCCCCGCAAAGGGCGCCAGCCCTTCCGCCGGGTCATGGGCGCCGAAATCACAGTTGCCCCGCACCCGGTAGATGGGGTAGGGGGGCTGGAGCCGGTTCTGCAGGATGGCCTGGTCCAGGTCGTACAGGCCGTCCCCCAGGAAAAACAGGGCGTCGGCCTTTTCGTGGCGCAGAATCCACCGCAGCCGGGTCAGTCGCCCGTGGGTGTCGCTGACCACCAGGATCGTAGATGTATCTTCCGCCATGGGAAAAACTCCCTTTCTGTCCTTTGTTGTGCCGGCGGGGTCAGTCCCCCCGCACCAGCTGCCGGTAGATCTCCCCCTTGGAGTAGGGGGTCCCGGCGGCGGCCTGCCTGGCGGCCGCGGAAGGCGGGGTGCCGCCCTCCATCAGGGTGCGGGCGGCGGCCACGGCGTCCTCCAGGGTGGGGGTGTCCGCCGCTTCGGCCGCGGGCTCCGCCCCGGCCAGCACCAGCACATATTCCCCCCGGGGTTCGGTCTCGGCGTACAGCGCCGCCGCTTCGCCCAGGGTGGTCTTGTTGATCTCCTCGTGGAGCTTGGTCAGCTCCCGGCACAGGGTCACCGACCGGTCCGGCCCGCAGACTTTCATGAGGTCGTCCAGGGTGGTGCGCAGCTTGTGGGGGGCTTCATATAACAGGATGGTCCGGGTTTCGGTGCTTAAAACCTCCAGCCGCTCCCGGCGCTCCTTTTTGGGCACCGGCAGAAAGCCCTCGAACACAAACCGGCCGGTCTTCTGCCCGGACACCGCCAGGGCGGTGACGCAGGCCGAAGCCCCCGGCACCGGCACCACACGGATGCCCCGGGCCAGGGCCTCGGTGACGATCTGCTCCCCCGGGTCGCTGATGCAGGGCATGCCCGCATCCGAACACAGGGCGCAGGATTCCCCGGCCTCAATGCGTTCCAGGATGGCGGCCCCGTGGTGGAGGGCGTGTTCATAGTAGCTGACCATGGGCTTTTTCAGCCCCAGATGGTTCAGCAGTTTCAGGGTCACCCGGGTGTCCTCCGCCGCCACGAAATCCGCCGCGCCGAAGGTGGCCGCCACCCGGGGCGGCATGTCGTCCAGGTTGCCGATGGGGGTGGCCACAATGTACAGGGTCCCGGCCATGGGTCAGTCCTCCTTGTCCGGCTTCACCGGGGCACGGCGTCCCCCGCGCAGATACTCGCACTCCGACCGCTTGTAGGTCTTGGGGGTCAGGCTCTCCACGCAGCGCACCTTCAAAGTGCCGGAGATGACGTTCACCTCGGTGACGGTGCCCTCCCCGTCGGGGGTGCGCACCACGCTGCCCACCTGGGGGGTGATGCTGTTCAGGTATTCGTAGCTCTTCTGCTCATAGGCCAGGCAGCACATCAGCCGCCCGCAGGCGCCGCTGATCTTGGCCGGGTTCAGGGAAAGCCCCTGTTCCTTGGCCATCTTGATGGATACCGGCTGGAAGTTCTTCAAAAACCGGCTGCAGCAGAAGGGCTGGCCGCAGACGCCCAGGCCGCCCAGCATCTTGCTTTCGTCCCGCACGCCGATCTGGCGCAGCTCGATGCGGGTGTGGAACTGGGAGGCCAGGTCCTTTACCAGCTCCCGGAAATCCACCCGGTTGTCGGCGGTGAAGTAAAAGACCAGCTTGTTCCGGTCCAGGGTGTATTCGGCGTCGATGAGCTTCATCTGCAGTTTGTGGGCGGCAATGCGCTGCTCGCAGATGGCAAAGGCCTTGCGCTCGTCGGCCCGGTTCTGGTGCATGCGGCGGATATCCATGCCGTCGGCCATGCGCTGCACCGGCTTGATCTCCCGGGCAAAGCCGGTGTCCGGCAGGTCGTGGCAGCCCCGGACCACCTCGCCGCATTCCACGCCGCGGGCGGTCTCCACAATGACGAACTCCCCGGTCTGGATCTCCAGCGTCCCGGGGTCAAAGTAGTAGGAGCGGCCGCTCTCCTTGAATTTCACGGAAATGACTTTCATGCTTGTTGTTCCTTTTGCTTTATGGATCTTGGGCGGTGGCCGCAGCGGCCAGCAGGGTCAGGGTCAGGCGCAGGTTGGCATTGGCTGCCATGGCCTTGGCGGCGTCCCCGGCAGCCCGGGCCAGCCGGGCCGCGGCAGGGGCCGAAAGCCCGTCGAACCCCGGGCGGCGCAAAGCGGCGCTGGCCGCGGCGCGGGTCTGCACCAGCAGGCGGGCGGCGCCCTCCTTGTCCTTTTCGTATTTGGCCAGCAGGGCCGCGGCCCGGTAGGTGTCCCGGACTTCGGCCTGGCGGCACAGGTCCCGGGCGGCAGCCCGGGCGGCTTTCACCCCAGGGTCGTTCATGACGGCCAGGGCCGAACCGATGTGCCCTTCATACAAAAAGGCCAGGTCCGCGGCCTGGCGCTCGTCCAGGGCGGGCAGGGCCGCCCGCAGAGCGGCGGCACACTCGGCTTCGGGCACCGGGGCCACCGTGTAGGCGGCGCACCGGCTGCGGATGGTGGGCAGCACGGCGGCGGCGCTGGAGGCCGTCAGCAGGAAGAGTACCCCTTCCGGCGGCTCCTCCATGATCTTGAGCATGGCGTTGGCCGAAGCCCCGTTGAGGTTCTGGGCCCCGTAGATGAAGAGCACCCGCCCCGCTGCGTCGGCGGACAGGGCGCTGTGCTGGATCTTTTCCCGGGCGTCCCGGATGCGCTCCACCTTGATCTGGCCGGAGGCGCCTTCCCCCCGGATGGTCAGACATTCACTGTCCTGGCCCCGCAGAACCGCTTCGGCGTGGGCGCCCCCCTGGGGATAGAGGTAATCCGCCCCCAGGCAG
>CAUEKL010000239.1 GCA_959018215.1 uncultured Gemmiger sp. | reverse complement strand
TCTCTGTTCTTACCCGGCATGGGGCCGGATTCTTCTTGGGGAAACGGAGCTTTCCGGGTTGCCAGGGGGTCCCGGCAGGCGGGAACAAACACCGGAAACGGAAAAAGCAGAACAGCCAAAGGCCGGGATTCCGGTCTTTGGCTTTGGTTCCGTACAGGGATCACTCGGTGCGCAGCGCTGTCACAGGGTCGCTCTTGGCCGCCTTGCTGGCGGGGATCAGGCCGCCCAGCAGGGTCAGCACCACGCTCAGGGCAATGAGGATCACCGCACCGCCGATGGGCAGGACGGCGTTGACATCGTTGGAGTTGGCCAGGTGATGGATCAGGGCGTTGCCGGGCACCAGGATAATCAGGGTCAGCCCGATGCCGATGAGCCCCGCCGTCAGGCCGATGATGAAGGTTTCGGCGTTGAACACCTGGGACACATTCTGCTTGGAAGCGCCGATGGCCCGCAGGATGCCGATCTCCTTTTTGCGTTCCAGCACGCTGATGTAGGTGATGACCCCGATCATGATGGAGGAGACCACCAGGGAGATGGCCACAAAGGCGATGAGCACATAGCTGATGATGTCGATGATATCGGTCACCGAGGACATGAGGGTGCCCACCGTGTCGGTGTAGGTGATGACCTGATCCTCCTTGCCTTCCGCCGTCATACGGTCGTTGTAGGCGGTGAGCAGGTCGGTCACCTGTTCCTTGCTCTCAAAATCCAGAGGGTAGATGCTGATGGTGCTGGGGTCCGCAAAGTCCACATAGTCCAGGGAGCTGAGGTTGCTCTCATAGGTGGCGCCCTGGGAGAAGCTCATGGACTGCAGCAGTTCCGAAAGGTCTTCCGCATCCATATTCATGGAGAAGGCGGAGGCAAAGTCTTCCGGGTCGAACTGGAAGGCATTGGCCAGGTTTTCGCCCAGCTTCTGCACCATTCCTTCCATGGCGGTCTGGATGTTGTTGGCGATCTGCTGCATGACCTGTTCCATCACCGAGGCCATGGCCGTCTGGATGGAAGAGGTCAGGGAATCCGCCACCGAGCCCATGAGGGTCTGCATATAGCCGGACATTGTGGAGGCCAGCTGGTCCTGCAGGCCGGAGGCATCCACCATGGAGGCGATGCTGCCGGTGAGCAGGCTCTGTGCCTGGTCGGTGCCCATGTAATCGGCAAAATAAGCCCCCATCTTGGAGGGGTCGGGCAGGCCCTGGGCCACGGCGTAGGTCTGGTACCCCGCCGCCAGGTCATTGGCCAGCTTGGTCAGCTGGTCCTGGGTGATGGTCCAGTCCCGGGCATTGGGGAAGGTTTTGTTCAGCCACTGGGTGATGACAGCCTGGGCATCAGGGGTGGACAGGTACTCGGCCAGGTAGGTCTGCAGCAGGGCCTGCATGGTTTCCTCGGGAATTTCCTGTCCCGGAATCTGTTCAAAAATTTCCGGATGGTTCTGCCGGCAGTAGTTCATAAAACCGGTGACCACCTGGGTAATCAGCTCGTTGATCTGTTCCTGGGTGGGGGCGGTGATGCCGTTGGCGTCCAGGATCTCCTGCAGATTCTGGCTGAGGATCTTGCCCCCCTCCTCGGTTTTCAGGAAAGCCAGGAAGCTGTCCCCCATGCCGGTGTAGTCGGCTTCCGGATGGGCGGCCATATATTCGTTCCATCCCCCCACCAGCCCGGTGACCAGGTTGGTGATGGATTCCTGGGAGACGTTGAA
This sequence comes from uncultured Gemmiger sp., assembly GCA_959018215.1. GTDB lineage: Bacteria > Bacillota > Clostridia > Oscillospirales > Ruminococcaceae > Gemmiger. Next base: position 2,218 of record CAUEKL010000239.1, on the reverse strand, counting down.
CTTGACCCCCTTCATCAGGTCGGTCATGTTCATCTGGGGAAATTCCGGAAGGTCCAGCTGCAGACTGCCGGGGTCGATCATGCCGGACAGATCCACCGAACCCATGTCGATGCTGCTCATGTCCATGCTGCCCATATCAAAGGAGCCGGACAGGCCGTCGGTCAGGGCGCTCTCATCAAAGGAGAAGAGGTCTTTCAGCGCGTCCTCGTCCACGCTGACCAGGGACTCCATATCAAAGCCGCTCTCCCCTTTTTCCTCCCCGAAGGGCTCGCCGGTAAAGACGTTGGTATGGGGGTCGGCCAGCTGGTCCTGCACGATCTTGCTCTGGGCGGCCTCCTCGGCCACATGGCGGGTCAGGGCGGGCAGGTAGGCAATGCCCGACTGCATGAGCATGCCGCCGTCCTCGGTGGGCTGGACAATCCCCACGATGGTCAGGTCCTCGCCCTTGTTGACCAGGTCCTGCATATAGGCATCGTCGTCCCGCTTGTCCCGCCAGACGCCGTACTCGTTGTCGTATTCATAGTAATCCGGGCTGCTGACCAGCTTGAAGGTGATGCCCAGGATGTCATCATAGGTGTAGGTGCCCACATCCTGGGGGGTGGTCACATCCTCCTCATTGACAAACTGGTCCACCATCTTGTCCAGTTCCTGGGAATCCCGCAGGCCCAGGGTGTAGAGCATGAAGTCGCTCATGCCACCCCCGGAGGTCAGCACCAGTACGCATTCGTTGTAGTTTTCCGGCCAGCGGCCCGCCATCACCTGGTACTGGGTGCGGTAGAGGTCCTCGTCGTCGGGCATCTCGTAAAAGACGTCGGTGCCCATCATGGAGGACATCATGCTGCTGGAGCTCATGGAAGAGCCCAGGCCCATGGCGGCAAAGGAGCTGTCCGGGTTGACCTGGCGCACTCCGTCCTTCTGCTGCAGGTAGACCTGGGGCATGATATCGTAGGAGTATTCCACCGCGCTGGTGTACTGCTCGATGCCGCTGGTCCCGCTGTCCAGCCAGGTCTTGAGGGATTTCAGGTCGTTGGAGTTCATGGTGGAGAACATGTTGGTCACCATGTCCAGAATGGCCACCTCCCCGTCCTTGTGCTGGGAGCTGCCGGTGGGTTCGGCCAGCAGAGAGGAAAGGTCAAAGCCTGCGCTCTGAATCTGCAGAGGGTACTCGGACAGGGTTTCCCGCTCCACATCCTGGATGTACTGGTTCACGCCGGTGGACAGGGACAGAATCAGGGCAATGCCGATGATGCCGATGGACCCGGCAAAGGAGGTCAGGATGGTGCGGGCCTTTTTGGTTTTCAGGTTGTTGAAGCTCAGGGAAAGGGCGGTCAGCAAGGACATGGAGGATTTGCCCATGTTCTTGTGCACCGCTTCGGGCAGTTCTTCCTCCGGCTGGTAGGGGTCGGAGTCGGAGCGGATCTTGCCGTCCCGCAGGTTGACGATGCGGGTGGCGTACTGCTTGGCCAGTTCCGGGTTGTGGGAGACCATGACCACCAGGCGGTCCTTGGCCACCTCTTTCAGCAGGTCCATGACCTGCACGCTGGTGGCGCTGTCCAGGGCGCCGGTGGGTTCATCGGCCAGCAGGATGTCCGGGTTGTTCACCAGGGCGCGGGCAATGGCCACCCGCTGCATCTGGCCGCCGGACATCTGGTTGGGCTTTTTGTGCAGCTGCTCCCCCAGGCCCACCTCCTGCAGAGCCTGGATGGCCCGCTGGCGGCGTTCCGCCTTGCCCACGCCGGAGATGGTCAGGGCCAGCTCCACGTTGGCCAGCACCGTCTGGTGGGGGATCAGGTTGTAGCTCTGGAACACAAACCCGATGGTGTGGTTGCGGTAGGAGTCCCAGTCCCGGTCCTTGTACTTTTTGGTGGAGATTCCGTTGATGATGAGGTCGCCGGAATCGTACCGGTCCAGCCCGCCGATGATGTTCAGCAGGGTGGTCTTGCCGGAACCGCTGGGGCCCAGAATGGCCACGAACTCGTTGGAACGCAGGTTGAGGGATACATGATCCAGGGCTTTCTGAACGAAATTTCCGGTCTTGTATTCCTTGCAAATGTCTTTGATCTGAAGCATGGGCTTGTCTCCGTATATATTAAGGAAGGTCCGGGGAAGCGGACAAGCACAGGGGGTTGCTGTACGGCCCCGTGGGAACCGATTGGAAAGAGGTTCGGTAACGACAAAATCCCCGGAAAGTCGATGTAATCAATATTATTACAATATG